>CAMVBO010000152.1 GCA_947165745.1 uncultured Clostridia bacterium
CTGCTCTGAGAACTGCGCACTCTCCGGTCACTTCGGGCGATCAGCTTTTCGTCGTCCGCGACGATGGCCTTAAACTTCCGATTCATGGATGCTTGCTCCTATCGTGACGCATGCGCCGCCCTCGGGGTTGTTCTCCAGGCGGAACAGGAATTGGTTGTCGTACAGCAGGCAGAGGCGGATGAACACATGCAAAATGCCCATGCCGTTGATCTTCAGCGATGGCAGCGTGCGGGTGCGGCGGATCTCGTCCATCTGCGCCTCCAGCGCCTTCAGCGTCTCCGCCTCAAAGCCGGGGCCGTTGTCCAGGATCTTCAGCGCGTAATCGTCGCCGTTCACCTCGCCGCGTATGGCGATCCGGTAGGGCGGGCGGCAGGTGGTGGTGAACTTGATGGCGTTCTCCGCCAGCAGCTGCACGCACAGCTTCGGCACCGCCACGGCGTCCAGCGATTCGGGCACGTCGATCTCATAGGACAGGTCGCCCTGATAGCGGATCTCCATGCAGCGCAGGTAGTTCCGGGTGTGCTTCAATTCGTCCGAAAGCGGCACCTTCTGGGCGGAGTCCGAGGAGATATAGCGCAGGATGTCGGCCATGGACTGGCACATCACGGCGATCTCTTCATTCATGCCCTCGTCGGCCATGGCCTGCAGCGCCTGCAGGCTGTTGTACAGGAAGTGGGGGTTCATCTGGGCCTGCAGGGCCAGCATCCGCGACTGCATCTCCTGGTTTTGCAGCTCCAGCAGCTTGCCCACATGCCCGGACAGGGTGCCCTGCATCTGGGTGAACGCGCCGTGCAATGTCTGCATCTCCTGCAGGTCGGTCTTCAACGGGGGCAGGGCGGAGGGGTGTTCGATGTCCACGCTGGCGATCTGCTGGCACATCTCGTCGATGGGCGCGGTGATGCGCCGGGCCGCCAGGTGGGACAGCAGGATGGCCAGGGCCAGCACCACCAGCGTGATCACGAAGGCGGTGGCGATCTGCTGCAGCGCGGGGCGGAGCAGGTTCCCGGCCCCGATGACCGTTACGGTGTAAAAGCTGCCGCCGTCCGCAGGCGCGCAGCACAGCAGCGCGTCGCTCCGCCAGCCGTCGGCCCGCTGGAATTCCTCGGGGAAGCCCAGGCACCGCGCCGCGTCAAACAGGCCCTCGGCGTCGGCGTCCAGCGGATAGATCAGCCGCCCGTCGGCGTCGAAGAACAGCATGCGCTCGCCATAGCCGGAGTCGTAGGCGGCGATGCCCGAGGCCACGCGGTTCACGCGCTGCTTGATTTCGATGTAGCCGCAGGGGTTGCCGAAGTTGTCATAGTTTTTCAGGGCCAGGGACATGAACAGCCGGCCGTAGGCGTCGGTGGTGTACTTCGACAGGGCTTCGTCCGGGCCGGAGAAGAACACCCGCTGGCGCACGTCGTCATCGGCCAGGGAGGCGTACCAGGGGGCGTCCTCCGGGGTGTCCGGCACCACTTCGTTGTTCAAGCCGGAGGACACCCGCATGCCGTCGAGCGTATAGAGGTTGATCTGGTCGATGGGGCGGTTGGGAAAGATGATCATGGAGAGTATCGTGGACAGCTTTTCCGCCTCGCCGGCCTCCCCGCCGGCGGAGCGCCGCAGGAACAGCCTGTCCTGCATGCGGGTGGAGTAGCTGATGTTCATGGCCATGGTGCGCATCTGCTCGATCTCCCGGTCCACGCTCAGGGCGGCGGCCCGGGTCTGCTGGCGCAAGGCGGTGAGCGTCTGGCTGTGCACGCGGGCGGTCTGCATGGCGATCAGCGCCACGGCCAGCGCGAATATGGAGGCGAGTATGATGATGGTGTAGGTGCCGAACAGCGTGCCGCGAACGGTTCTCTTTTTCATGGCAAACCTCCGCGCCGGTAAAGAATATACATGGAACTGGACAAAATTAACCATTCCATTTCAAAACAGCAATACTTATAATGGAACCATACCAAATGCACCTCTATTGTACAGGGTGGGTAAACAAATGTCAATACAATCAAAAGGAGGCATTAACATGAAGAGGATCCTTGCTTGCTTGCTGGCGGCGCTGCTGCTGGTGGGAACGGCCGCCGTGGCCGAGGGTACGACCATTACCTACATGGCCAGCCAGGACTGGGTGCAGGACGCCGAGATGGAGCTGGGCGAGAAGTTCGAGCAGGAGACCGGCATCCACGTGGATTACCAGATCATCCCCTCCGACCAGTACACGACCCTGCTGATGACCAAGCTGAACACCGGCGAGTGCACCGATATCTTCGGCTCCCAGGCGGGCCAGTTTGACATCGTCACCCAGCTGAACGTGGAAAAGAACGCCGTGGACCTGTCCGGCGAAGCCTGGGCGGAGACCGTGGATCCCCTGGCCTTTGCCGAGACCAGCGTGGACGGCAAGCTGTTCGGCCAGCCCGTGCAGGACGTGTCCGCCGTGTGGGCCATCGCCTACAACAAGCAGGTTTTCGCCAAGCTGAACCTCTCCGTGCCCACCAACTATGAGGAGTTCAAGGCCGTCTGCGAGGCCATTAAGGCCGACGGCATGACCCCCATCTACGAGGCCGTTTCCGACGGCTGGCATCACCAGCTGTGGTTCTGCGAGCTGGGCGTGGCCATCGAGAAGGCCGAGCCCGGCACCGCCGAGAAGCTGAACAACAACGAGATGGGCTTTGCCGACAGCGCTGCCGCCAAGCAGCTGGTGGACCAGATCAAGGAAATGGTGGACCTGGGCTACTGGGGCGACAACTACATGGCCAACGCCTACTCCGACGCCGCCAAGGCCATCGCCGAGGGCGAGTGCGCCATGACCGTGGCCAACCAGGGCTTCCCCACCGAGCTGCACGACGCCTATCCGGACTTCCCGGCTGAGGACATCGGCTTCTTCGTGATGCCCCTGTGCGACAACCAGGTGCTGAACATGAACCCCGTCGGCCCCACCCGCTTCATCTATTCCGGTTCCGCCAATATCGACGCGGCCAAGCAGTACCTGGCCTTCATCGCCGAGCCCGAGAACCTGCAGTACCTGATCGACAACGTGCCGAAGTTCAACACGCTGCCCTTCACCACCGCCACCGACGCCTACTCCGACGAGATCAGCGCCTTCTACGCCGCCTATCCGG
The DNA here is from genome assembly GCA_947165745.1 of uncultured Clostridia bacterium. The sequence goes on from CAMVBO010000152.1 coordinate 3,096, forward strand.
AGCACGGCACCGTCTACCAGACCAGCGTGAAGTACGTCAATCCCCAGTGGATGGAGATCGGCAAGGAGCTGACCGCCGTGATCCTGGGCGACGAGAGCAGCGAGCAGATGCTGAAGAACATCGACCGCAATCGCGCCGACCAGGCCGCCGCGGCCCAGGACCCCGCCTGGAACTGACGGCAGCGCACTACGACCGATGACCTGACGCTTTGCGGAGGGGACCGCCAATCCGCGGTTCCCTCCGCTTTTCCATGAACCCCGACACACCCTGGAGGCTACCATGAACAAAAACCGAATGTATCCGACCTGGTTCATCTTCGGCGCGCTGCTTCTGTACGCGGTGCTGTACGTGCTGCCGTCGCTGATGGGCATCGCCTATTCCTTCACGGATTGGTCGGTGTACTCCCAGGAGATCCACTTCGTGGGTTGGCAGAACTTCGCCACGGTGTTTTCCACCGATTACAACTACACCCGCATCCTGGGCAACACCTTCCTGTTCACCTTCGTCACCACGCTGGCGAAGAACGTGATCGGCCTGGCGCTGGCGGTGCTGCTGACGAAGCGCGTGAAGCTTCTGAACTTCCACCGCGCGGTGATGTACCTGCCCTGCGTGCTGTCGGCGCTGATCGTGGGCATGATCTTTAAATCTGTGCTGAACCCGAAGATCGGCCTTCTGAACACGACGCTGCGGGCCCTGGGCCTGGACGCGCTGGCGAAAAACTGGCTCACGGATTCAAAGATCGCCTTTCGTTCGGTGATGGCGGTTGACATTTGGAAGGGTATGGGGTACATTATGACCATACTGATCGCCGGCATCATGTCGATTTCGCCCACCTATTACGAGGCGGCGGAGATCGACGGCGGCAGCGCCTGGCAGTGCTTCAGGCACATCACGCTGCCGCTGTTGACGCCCACCCTGACGGTGACCACCGTGTTGAACGTGATCTACGGCCTCAAGGTGTTCGACACCGTGTATGCGCTGACCAACGGCGGCCCCGGCTATGCCACCGAGGTGCTGTACACCGGCGTGTACAAGGAGTTTGGCCTGGGCCGCTATGCGGTGGGCACCACGCTGTCGTCCATTATGACGGTGGTGATGCTCGTCGTGGGCTACTTCATGATCAAGCACATGGTGCGGGGAGGGGGTCAGGAAGCATGAACAGCCGCATGAGAATACGCAGGCAATGGCAGGCCGTCGGCGTGAACGCGCTGGCCTGGGTGCTGTCGCTGATCCTGATCGCGCCCCTGGCGCTGATCCTGGTGAACAGCTTTAAGGACAGCGTGGCCGCCAGCGACATGAACCTGGCGCTGACGAGCACTCCCCAGTGGAGCAATTATTCCGTGGTCATCGAGAAGGGCAAGCTGGGCGTCACGTTTTTAAACAGCGTGCTCTATTCCGTGGGCAGCGTACTGCTGTGCACGCTCCTGTCCTCGATGGCGGCCTATGTGATGAGCCGCAACGGCCGCAAGCTGCACCGGTTCCTGTACCTGTTCATCGTGCTGGGCATCGCCATGCCCATCAACTTCGTCACGCTGATGCGGGTGATGCAGTTCGTGCGGCTGATCAACACCCGCACGGGCATCGTGCTGCTGTACACGGCCACGCAGATTCCCTTCAACGTGTTTCTGATCCACAGCTTCGTCAGCAAGATTCCGGATGAAATCGACGAGGCCGCGACCATCGACGGCGCTTCGCCCCTGGGCCTGTTCGTCCGGGTGGTGCTGCCGCTGCTCAAACCCGTGCTGGTGACGGTGATGGTGCTCACATTTTTGAACACCTGGAACGAGTTTGTGATGCCGCTGTACTTCCTGGGCTCCTCCACCAAGTGGCCCATGACGCTGGCGGTGTACAACTTCTTCGGCATGTACTTCAAGGACTGGAACCTGGTCTGCGCGGACATCGTGCTCACCAGCATGCCGGTCATACTGGTGTACCTGCTGGGCCAGAAGTACATCGTGGCCGGCATGACGGCGGGCGCGATCAAGGGATAATACACGAGAAGGTGACAGCCAATGCGACGGATTGAGCTTTCCCCGGGCGTGACCCGGGTGACACTGGAGACGGAGGACGCGGCCCTGTTCAGGGACGTGTCCTTCTCGGACGCTTCCGGCGAATACCTGCGCCAGACGGGCTATGCCTGCGCGCCCCGGCCGGTGTACCGGCTGAAGGCGGCGGGGGAGGGCGGCGCGGTGAAGCGCACGGCCAACGGCGAGGTGGTGGTGTTCGACGAGGGCGAG
>CAMVBO010000153.1 GCA_947165745.1 uncultured Clostridia bacterium
TTCGCTTCGCTCACAGCATGGCCGATGTACGGCCATGATAAAGACAACTGTGACAACCTATCGAGGTATCGTATAAGTCGTCACGGTTGTCACAGCTGTATGATAGCTATATCTAAAATATTATTGCAATTACTGACGTTAGCAAACGAGTGCTTCACATCTCCAGCAGTCTCGCGGCTTCGGTGGCTTCCTGCTTGGCTTTTTCAATGGCAGTGAGCAGGGCATCCCATGAGCCGATCTCAAAGCCGTCTTTGGCGAGCATCACGCCGCGGTGATCGGCGCAAATCAGCAGGCAGAGGTGTTCCGTCTCTTTGTGCTCTCGCACGTCGGTGTAGTCGATCTCGACGGGTTCGCCCTTGCCGGTGTCCACGAAAAGGGATGTGCGATGGCAGGTGACTGTGCGCTGGGAGGCATCGCCGTGAACGTGCCGGAAAGCCTTGTACTTGCGGCGCAGCTCTGATTTTTGCAGGGTCAGCGCCCAAATGATGACGAGGATGCCGGTGAGCAGCGTGGGTACACACAGCGCCGAGAGCACGGGAACCCACGCCTGGAGGACCAGGAAGACGAGCCCAAAGGCCAGGAAAACGATGCCGCAGTAGAGCAGCGTCTTCTGGCGCTTCTTTGAGAAGATGGCGGTGTGGCTCTCGGTAAAGAGCGTTTTATCCACGGTAATGTGGTTGACGGCAATCGGCTCCATCACTTGCCCTCCTTGTTTCGGTCGATGTCGCGCATCAGCGCCTCCCAATGCCGGGTGCCGCTGTTCATCGGATCGGGTTCCGCGGGTTCCTCGCCGCTGAATTCATCGAAGCTGTCCTTGCGCCAGGGATCGCCCTCGATGGCGATGAACTGTTCTTCGATGTTCAGATCGCGGTTCAAATCGGCGTAGAGGCACAGCTGCGAGAGCAGCAAAGGGAACCAGAAACCCAGGAACGGCACGACGATGATCGTCCAGGGAGCCAGCAGCACGATGAAGGTGATCCAGAACAGCTGGATCAACACCGCTGCCAGCACTCGGAGGGAGTGCTTGATGGTGAACAGTATGGCGTTGCGAATGCGGTTGAACGCGCTCTGGCTGAACAGCACCAGCTGGGGCCAGTAGAGCGTGTTGAACCATATCACCAGGGCCAGGCTGACCAGTGCCATCGCAATCGTGCCGGGGGTGGGGGAGACGCGGGCGCTCATCATGATGTAGGCCATAAAGGCGAAAAGACCGACAAAGAGGCCGAGAATTGCCCCTGGCGCGAGGCTGCTCTTCCAATTCTGCTTCCAGGCCTTCTTATAGTTTTTCCACCAGTTGCCGGGGGCGTCCCGCAGGCCGCGCATGATGGAATCTACCATTCCGGCCATGAACGGGCCGAATACCGCGCCGCCCAGGATGGCCGCGGGCAGCAGCACTACCAGGCTTGAGGTGAGCAGTGCCAGCAGCACGCCCGCCGCCAGCGGCATAGCTCCGGCGGTGGTGAGCAGGTTAACGCGCAGCCAGTTAAAGCCGTAGAAGGACATCAGCTGCTTGTAGCGGGCAAAGCCCTCTTGCCGATGGGTGTAATCGGTGTCGTCGCGGAAAAGGGCCATATTGAACCTCCTTATTGCTTGCCGAAGTGGCAGCCATCCAGGAACGCCGCAAGGATCGCCTCTTCGTCGCCCTGGTAATCCTCCGTGCAGGTCAGTTCAGCGATGACCACGTAATTGCCGTACAGTGCAAACGCCGAGGCGCCGCGGCTGTACGGGTTGGTGTCGGAGCCGCAGTCGTAGATCAGAAGCCGGTAATCGCGGCCGTTGTGAGCTTCACTCCGCATTTCGCGCACCTCGTAGGTGTCCTGTTCGCGGCCCATCCATTCTTCCAGAGCCTCCCTGGCGGCGGTTTCGTCCGCGCAGCCGTAGAGCAGCAGGTAGATCTGGGCGGGGTAGAGATCCACCGACTTGCCCTCGGCGTTGGTGTAGTCTGTGGGCTCGCCGGCGACCCAGGAGGCGTAATAGGTGTCGTCCCCAGCCAGGGCGGTGTCATTGTTCAGCAGGGTGAAGCCGCTTCCGGGTTCCTCCACGCCCAGCACCGTGCCCAGCATCTCCCAGCGCCTGTCCCACTTCACGCCGTCCTCTGCGGTGTCGGGGTAGCGGGAAAAGCGGGGGATCAGCAGCGCCACGCCCACGATCAGCGCGACGATGATCGGGATAATCAGCCACTTCTGCATGATGAACAGCCAGATTTTGCTCAGCTTTCGCTTCATGTCAACCCTCCGTCAGCGTGTTCCAAAGCGTGTCACATCCATTCTTGTGCTTGCATACCCGGTCCTGCCAGAAGCCCCGTCGGGCGAAATAAAGGCCGGACAACTCCCCTTGGTTCACGCCCAGCCCCGCCAGCGTCGGCAGGCTCTCCCAGACATGGAAGTCGATGATTTCATCGGTTCCGGCAATCTCGCCGTCAGGGCGGGCCAGGATATCGTAGTTGGTGTGTAACGTTTCAGGATCATCACAAAGAAAAAAGTAGCTCTCGCAAGCCTCCAGGTCGGCCATCAGCTTCACACTGGCGGCGTAGGCGTAGCCGGGCTGGTCACCGTCGGGGGAACCGGCCATGTCCACGTAGGAGTTGATTTTGAACACCACGCGGCCGTCGCCGTTGCAGTCCTCGCCGAGGCTGGAAAGCGCTGTCTCCAGCGCGGCTGCGGTTTCATCCGACAGCGGCGCGGAGGCCACGAAGGCCATCTGATAGTCCGGCGCGACCTTGCCGATGCCCAAGGCGTTCAGCCCGATGTCCACAAGGGCGACGACCAGCACCGCCCCCGCCAGCAGCCACCACTTGTGATAGTGCCACCAGTTGGCGGCCTTCTGCTTTTTCGTCCGCTCGACGGGTGCATCGGGTTTTATGTCCCGATACTTCCATTTTAAATATTCACTTGCCATTGCAGCGCCTCCTCTTCAAAGGCGGTGGGCTCGCGGGTGGTGCCGCCGGCGGCATAGCTGACAGGCAGGCAGATCAGCGCCGGAGCGCCGGAGCGCTCGTCGTTCAAAAGAATATTCACAGCGGTCTCAGCCATCTGTTTCACAGGCTGCACGATGGTTGAACAATAGTATTTATCGGTAAAGAACTGACGTGTGCCATCGTAACCGATGATCTGTACGTCCTCCGGCACGCGGATACCGCGATGCTTAAGGTGGTTGACGACATAGAAGGCCAGTCGATCGGTGCTGCAAAAAATGCCGTCGTATTCCAGCTTTCTATCGGCGATATGCCCGTCCAGAAAGCGATAAATGGCATCGAGGCCATCCTCGTCGTTGAAGCGCTGGGCGGTGTAATTGATTCCCTTCATCTCGCAGGCGGCGGTGAAGCCTGCGCCGCGCTTATCCGTTTCGCCGATCACCTGGGAGCCGATGCGCAGGAAGAGCGGCCTTACACAGCCCAGTTCCATCAGCTTGTTTGCCGCCAGCGCGCCGCCAGAGTAGTTGTCCGAGGATACGCAGGGGATGGAGGGGCTCAGATAGCGGTCGATGGACACGTAGGGCAGTTCGTCGCTGATCTCAAGATCCGGCGCGTAGGTCAGGCCGATGATGCCGTCCACCCTGTTCTGGCGCACCATCTGGATGCAGCGCGCCTCGGCCTTGATGTCGAACTGGGTGGTGGCGATCACCAGGCGATAGTCGCGCTTGGTGAGCTCATAGCTGATGGCATTGGCCAGCTCGCTGAAGAAGGAATGATCCAGGCAGGGCAGGATCAGCGCCACGGTACGGGTCTTGTCGGCACGCAGACCTCGGGCATAGCTGTTCACACTATAGCCCAGCCTGGCGGCCGCGTCTTCGACCTTTTGCTTGTAGCTCTTGCCCACGGGGATGCCATTAAAGACCTTGGACACCGTGCCCAGAGCCACGCCCGCCTCACGGGCGACGTCCTTCATGGTGGGGAACTTTCCTGGATTTCTCATTTTATACTCCGTTTGTATATCGTTTCACGAAATCTGTGGTTCTGTTTCACAGTATAGCAGGTGAAATTTCATTTGTAAAGGCCTTTTAGCGTCAAGATGTGACATATCGGAGTAATTCAGCAATGTTTAACAATTATAGTATTCAAAAATTGACAGTTCAAAATATTATAAAAAGATTGGGTTTAGGGGTTGACAAGAGAAAGACAATCTGTTATTCTATTGATGAAGATAAGTGTAACGTTTCATATTTCGCTGCAAACGGGACTTGCGCCCGTTAAAATTGGAAATAAATGTGAAACGTTACATAAGCAAAGAGGAAAGCAGGAGGTGGGAGCTGAAGCAAATTGTTCCCCGTTTGGCGGAGCAGCCCATAAGTGGAAGAAAGGCGGTCGGGTGCCCGATCAACGCTCAACCTTCGATTCTCGGACAGAAGGCTGCTCTACGGAACATAGAACAGAAAGAAGTGAACAGAGTGCAAGCAACTAAGGCGTCTCCCGCCAAGGCTCCGGCGCCGAGGCGGAAATCCGTGGGGCGGCGCATCGCGGATAACTGGCAGCTGTACCTGCTGCTGCTGATCCCTGTGGTGCTGACCTTCGTGTACAAGTACATCCCGATGTACGGCATCCAGATTGCCTTCAGGAACTACAAGGCTTCCAAGGGCATATGGGGCAGCAAATGGGTAGGCCTGGAATGGTTCGAGCGATTCTTCACCGCGCCGACCTGCGGCCGAATGATCAGCAACACCATCCTGCTCAGTCTGTACAGCCTGCTGTGGGGCTTCCCGGTGCCGATCATCCTGTCGCTGTGCATCAACCAGCTGAGGTTCCCACGCTACAAGCGCGTGGTGCAGACGGTGCTGTACGCGCCCCACTTCATCTCCATCATGGTTGTCTGCGGTATGATCCGCATCTTCCTCAGCCCCTCCGGCGGCCTGATCAACCTGCTGATAGGGAAGCAGATCGACTTTTTGACGGAATCCAGCGCGTTTCGCACCATCTATATCGCCTCCGGCATCTGGCAGGACGCCGGTTGGGGCTGCATCATCTACCTGGCGACGCTCTCCAATGTCGATACCAGCCTGTATGAAGCGGCCAAGGTGGACGGCGCGAGTATGTTCCAGCGCATCATGAACGTGGACGTCCCGGCGCTGTTGCCCATGGCGATCCTGAATTTGATCATGAGCGCGGGCTCGCTGATGAACGTCGGCTTTGAGAAGGTGTGGCTCCTGCAGACCGACCTGAACAAAGCTACATCGGATGTCATCGCCGTGTATGTGTACCAGCAGGGTATCGAAAACGCCAAGTACAGCTATTCCACGGCTGTGGGCCTTTTCAACACGGCGGTGAACCTGGTCCTGCTGTTCATCGTGAACACCATCGCTTCCAAGACCTCGGAAGTCAACTT
>CAMVBO010000154.1 GCA_947165745.1 uncultured Clostridia bacterium
TCTTGCTCTCCAGCGTCTTCAGCTCGTCGGTGATGAAGCGTTCGGCGTTGGCCAGCGTCTGCTTGCGCACGTAGTCATAGGGCACCTGGTCGTAGAAGGACTTGGTGACCTCTATGTAATAGCCGAAGACCCGGTTGTAGCCCACCTTCAGGTTTTTGATGACGGTGCGCTCCCGCTCCCTGGCCTCCAGACCGGCCAGGTACTCCTTGCCGTGGCTGCCGATCTGGCGCAGCTCGTCCAGCTCGGCGTTGTAGCCCTCGGCGATCATTCCACCGTCCCGCACGGAGAGCGGCGCGTCCGGGGATATGGCCCGGCGCAGGGTGTCCGTAAGCTCCGTCAGCGGGTCCATAAGGTCGAGGGTGTCCCGGATCAGCGGCGCTGTGAACGCACTGGCGCTGTCCTTGATCAGCGGTATGGTTTCCAGAGTCGCCACCAGCGAGAGGCAGTCCCGGGCGTTGACGGTATCGTAGGCGATGCGGGACAACAGCCGCTCCACGTCGTACACGCTGTCGAAGGCCTCACGCAGGCTGTCCGAGGTCATCGGATCCTCCAACAGCTGCTGCACCGCGTCCAGGCGCCGCTGGATCAGCGCAGGCTCCTTCAGGGGCCGCTCGATCCAGTTGCGCATCAGCCGGCTGCCCATGGAGGTGCGGGTCTTGTCCAGTATCCAGAGCAGCGAACCCCGGCGGGTCTTGCCCCTGGCGGTCTCCACCAGCTCCAGGTTCCTCAGCGCGGCGCGATCCAGCGCCATGTACCGGGCGCTTTCATAGGCCTTGGCTGAGAGAATGTGGGCCAGCGCATTTTTCTGGGTCTGCGTCAGATAGGAAAGCAGCGCCCCCGCGGCGCTGACCGCCAGCCGCTGAGCTTCAAAGCCCATGTCGGCGACGGTTTTTCCAAAGTGGGCCTTCATAACCTTTGCCGCGACGGCGTAGGTAAAAGGCTCCTCCTCCAGAAGCTCCGCCTTCTTTGCCCTATCCGGCTCGTACTGGGCGAAGGCCTCGCGATCGTTGACGATGATTTCACTGGGGTCCAGCCGGGCCAGTTCATCGGACAGGCTTGCGCGGGCGTCGGCGATCTGGTACAGGTAAAACTCGCCGGTGGATACGTCGCAGAAGGCGCATCCCGCCTGGTTCTTTTTCAAACACAGTGCGGCGATATAGTTGGCCTTGCGGTCCTCAAGCATATTGGTCTCGATCACCGTACCGGGCGTCACCACGCGGATGACCTCCCGCTCCACCAGTCCCTTGGCGAGGGCCGGGTCGGTCATCTGCTCGCAGATGGCCACCTTGTAGCCCTTCTCGATCAACTTCTGCAGGTAGGTGTCCACCGCGTGATAGGGCACGCCGCACATGGGGGCGCGCTCCGAAAGACCGCAGTCCTTGCCCGTCAGCGTCAATTCCAGCTCCCTGGACACCAGCTTGGCGTCGTCGAAAAACATCTCGTAGAAGTCGCCCAGGCGGTAAAACAAAATGGTGCCGGGATACTGCTCCTTGATGTTCAGATACTGCTGCATCATGGGCGTAACGGGCATTGGAAATCACCTCGTTTGTGTTTCGTGGTATGGCCCTGCATTAAGTGCGGGTGTATAACGGAGTTATCCGTCAGCGCTTTTGTGCCGCCATTGTCTCCAGAGCGCGAAGGCGGATCAATGGCAGCCGGAGCAGGTGGAGCAGCTGCCGGTGCAGCCGGAAGGCTGTTCCATATTGCCGGTGACGATGAACTGCAGCACCTGGTTGATCTGACCGATCAGGCTGTTGAACTCGTCCCTCGCGGCGTTCAGGGCCAGTATGTCGTCCATCATCTGAAGCCGCTGCTGGGCATCGTCCATCTCGTCGGACAGACGCTTGAGCACCGCCGGGTCGGGGTTTTCGCCCTGCACCATCGCCTGCAGCTCCGTGCGCTTTTCCAAATACTCGCTCATAGCAGCGGCGGCCTGTTCGTTCTTCATGGCCTTGTCCTCCGCGTCCTTCACCCGCTGATAGGCCTCGCTCTCCAACAGCGCCTGGCCCAGTTCCCGGGTCTTTTCAAAAACCTTGTCCATGTTCAATCCTCCGATATGATCTGTCTGCCGCGCAGGGTATTGCGCCCGGCGGACGTGATTTCGACTTCCGCGAACTTGCCGATCAGGCTGGCGTCGCCGGCGAAGTTCACCATGTGGCCCCGGGGCGTCTTGCCGCCCACGGAATTGGCGTCCCGCGTGGAAACCGCCTCCACCAGCACGGTCTCCCGCTTTCCCACCTGCTGCTGAAGCACCTCCAGGGAGATGGCCTGCTGCAGGTCGATCAGCCGCTGGATGCGTTCCGACTTCACCTCATAGGGCGTCTCGTCCGGATAGGCGGCGGCGCGGGTGCCGGCCCGGGGCGAGTAGATGAAGGTGTAGGCCGCGTCAAAGCGCACCTCGCGCACCAGACTCATGGTCTCCTCGAACTGGGAAAGCGTCTCGCCCGGGAAACCCACGATGATGTCGCTGGTCAGGCCGATCTCCGGGCACACGACGCGCAGCTTCCTTACCAGCTCCAGATAGTGTTCCCGGTTGTAGCTGCGGTTCATGCGGCGAAGCACCTCGTCGCTGCCGGCCTGAACAGGCAGGTGCAGCTGGGGCATCAGGTGTTCCAGCTCCCCAAAGGCGTGGATCAACTCGTCCGACAGGTCCTTGGGATGGCTGGTCATAAAGCGTATGCGAGGGATGCCCAGCCTGTCGATGCGATACAAAAGCTCCGCGAACTCGGCCCCGCCGCCCCGATAGCTGTTCACGTTCTGGCCCAGCAGCATGATCTCCTGGGCGCCCTCGTCCTGCAGCCGCACGCACTCGGCGATCACGGCCTCCGGCGTCCGGGAGCGCTCCCGCCCGCGCACATACGGCACGATGCAGTAGGTGCAGAAGTTGTCGCAGCCGTACATGATGTTCACGAAGGCGTTAAAGTGGTTGCGGCGCGCCTCGGGCAGACCCTCCACCACCTCGCCGTCGATGTCCATGACCTCCACCACGGGCCGCTTTTCCGTCAGCACGCGGTACACGTACTCCGGCAGTTTGTAGAGGTTGTGGGTGCCATAGACCAGGTCGATGAAGGGATAGCGCTTCTTCATCATGGCCGCCATGCCCTTCTCCTGGGTCATGCAGCCGCCAACGCAGATCATCAGATCCGGCTTGTCCTTCTTGAGCTCCTTGAGCCAGATGACGTTGCCAAGGGCCTTGTTCTCGGCGTTTTCCCGCACGCAGCAGGTGTTGTACAATATCAGGTCCGCCTGTTCCCGCAAGGGCTCAGCGGTCATGCCCATCTCATTCAGCATGCCGGCGATGGACTCGGAGTCCCTTTCGTTCATCTGGCAGCCCATGGACACGATGTGATAGCTCTGCGGGCGCTGATCCATCGCCTTCACCAGCTTCATGAATTCCCGCTGGCGCAGCATCTCCTGTTCGGGGACGATCGGCCTTTCCTTCATTTGATTATCCTCGCTTCAATGTCTTGGTGCCCTGGGGCAGGTTGTCCGGGTCAACGGGCACAATGTCGTAATCCCCCGCACCCATGCCCTCGACGGGGCGGGCGTAGGCGGCGCCGCCGTCCGGCACGCCGATGGTCTTCATCCAGCCGCACACCGGCGCGGAGGCCTTGATGAGCAGCGGGCTTTCATCCCCGCGTCTGCGTCTTTTTGCGATTTCCCGGGCAATCCGGCGGGCCGTGGTCTCGTGGGAGGGCACCATGCCGTTGCCGCCGCAATCGGAGCAGGTGTGCGCAAGCTGCCTGGCCAGACTCTGACGCTCCTTCTTGCGGGTCAGCTCCACCAGCCCAAGGCCCGTGATGCCGACGATATTGACCTTCACCCGGTCCTGCGCGGCAAGCGTGCGCATCGCTTCCAACAGGGCCTGCCGGTGCGCCTTTGACTCCATGTCGATGAAGTCCACCACCGCAATACCGCCGATGTCCCGAAGCCGGAGCTGTCGCATGATCTCCTCCGCGGCCTCCAGGTTGTTTTTGAATACGGTCTCCTCGGCGGATCTCTTCCCGGTATTCTTGGCGGTGTTCACGTCGATGACAGTGAGCGCCTCCGTCTCCTCGATCACCAAGCTGCCGCCGCTCTTGAGCCACACGTATTTTTGCAGCGCCTTGTCCAGCTGCGCGTCCACCTTGTACAGGTCAAAAAGCGGCGTTTCACCGCCGTGCAGCCTGATTTTATCCACCTGCACCGGGGCGAGCGCTCCGGCGAGGGTATAAAGCTCGTCAAAGCAAGCCGCGCCGTCGGCCCAAAGGGCGTCCACGCCTTCCCCCAGCCGGTCCCGCACGGCGCGCAGCGAAAGGGCGTTGTCGTCGTGTATGAGCTTTGGGGCGACGCCATGTTCGGCGCGAAGGCGGATATCCGCCCACAGGGCGTTCAGGCGCTTGTATTCGGCGCGTATGGCGTCTTCCGAGGCGTCGGCGGCGGCTGTGCGCAGAATCAGTCCCGCGCCCATGTCGCCCGTCAGAATCTGTCCCAGGTCGTGCAGGCGCGCTCTCGCGGCGTCGTCCAGCTTCCGGGACACGCCCACGTACTTCACGTCCGGCAGCAACGCCAGCAGCCTCCCCGGCAGGGTGACGTGGCTGGACAACCGGGGTCCCTTGCCGCCGGGCTGCGACTTGATGACCTGGACCAGGATTTCCTGGCCGGGACGCACCAGCTTTTCAATGCGCGCCTCCCCTAGCGCGTCCGCGAGCGCGCGGTCGCCAAGGGTATCCGCGCCGATGTCCCCCGCCGCGAGGAAGCCGTTTTTGTCCAAGCCGATGTCCACGAAGGCGGCGTTCATCCCGGGCAGCACGTTTTCCACGCGCCCCAGGTATAGGTTTCCGGAAAGATTCTCGCTGTTCGGACGCTGGATGAAGATCTCCGCCAGGCGTCCGTCCTCGATCACCGCCAGCCGCGCCTCGTCCAGCACTCGCTCGTAGAGCAGCGTCTGCGCCATGGCCGTCACAGCTCCATCAGGGGCTTCAGTTCCCCTTTTCCATCCTCGCCAAGCAGCAACAGCCGGTGGATGCGGGCTTCCGGCGGCTCAACGCCCGCCATTCCCGCCAGCAGCGCGATCAGCAAATCGGGCTTGATGGAATCCCGTTCCGTCAGCATCAGCCTGGCGTTGAACCCGTTTTCAAAGGCCTCCATGGAAATCACCAGCGGCCTGGCGTTGATCTCCTTTTCGCTGGATTTGGTCTTCTTGACTGCGGGCACATTCTCCCGCGCCATGAACACGGGGATCTGCGCCAGGATCGCGCCAGCAACCTCGCCTTCCATCGTCACGCGGTAGTCCGCCATCTTCACCAGCGCCATGGGCGCGGGATGGCGGTCAT
>CAMVBO010000155.1 GCA_947165745.1 uncultured Clostridia bacterium
GCTGCTCGCCCTCGCGCTCCTTCGCGCTGAGGCGGCGGCGCAGCAGCTCCGGCGGGAACGGCTCCCCGCCCGAAAGCCGCCGCCAGAGGAAGGCCAGCAGCGCCCGCTCGCCCCGGCGGGACACGGCCTGCAGGCCGGCCTCGTCGAAGCGCTCGGCGAAGGTCTGCCCCTGGCAGAAGGCGCGGCAGCGGGCGATCATCGCGTCGGCCTCGTACACGGCGTCCACTCGAAAGCCCATGGCCTCGGCGCACAGCTCCAGCCCCCGCAGCCAGACCGTCTTCCATTCCAGCGTCCCCTCGCCGCACTCCCGCCGCAGCGCGGCCAGCAGCGGCGCCTCCCCCCTCTGGCCGGCGAACAGCGCCCCCCGGCGGACCAGCTCGCCGTCGAAGGCCAGCAGCGCGCGCATGTAGCGCCGGGCCCCGTCCGCCGCCGCCAGGGCGTTCACCCTGCGGAAGGTGTACAGGCAGCCGTCCAGCCGCCCGAAGCGCTTCATCGCGTCGTGATAGCCCAGCAGCCGCCCCCGGCGCATCAGGTCCGGGTTGAAGTCCAAAAACCCTCCCAGGTTGTGCAGCGGCCGAATCGCCGTCAGCCAGGGCATCCTCTCGTATTCCGGGTGGGTCGGCTCCGGGTGCAGCTCCACGGCCACGATCTCCTCCATGCCGTCGGCCAGGGCCATGCCCACGGGCAGGTTGTCATAATAGCCGCCGTCGATGTAGCGCTGGCCGTCGATGCGCCGCGCCGGGAAGATGGGAAAGCAGCTGGCCGAGGCGATCACCCAGTCCCCCAGGCTGCCGGGCTTTATGTCGGCAAGGCGCACGGGCGCGCCCGACATCTGCGGGGCCTTGGTGGTCATCAATCCCAGCCGGAGGCCCGAGGCGCGAACCCTGCCCTCGTCCAGGTGCTCCCGCACCAGGTTCTCCAGCGGCGAAATGTCCATGCGCAGGTGCTTGGCGTTCTCCATCAAAAAGGGCACCACGTCCCGCTTGCGATGGATCATGCTCTCGATGGCGAAGTCGTCCTCGTCCTCCACGGCCATGATCTGGCCCACGGTGATGTTGGACCACAGCTTCACCGCCCCGTCCAGATCCCCCTGGGCGAACAGCGCCGCGTTCAGCGCGCCGATGGACGTGCCGTACACGCCGTCAAAGCGCACGCCCAGCTCATTGAACGCCTGCCAGGCCCCGATTTCGTAGGCCCCGCGGCTGCCGCCGCCGTTCAGTACCAGCGCGCGTTTCATGCCAATCACCTCTCTTCTTTTATCATTATACCACGCCGCGCAATAGGCTGGATTTTTCGCGGAACTGCTGGTATAATGGAGGGAGCGCGGCCGGGAATCGCGGCGCGCCGAGAACACATCATCGCATGCAAACACACAAGGAGGTCAGCCCCATGAAGGACGACAAGCGTTTTGAGGTCATATTGAAGGAAGGCAGCAGCCTGTCGGAGGCCGGGCAGATGATGGTCCTGGTGGACAGGGAGACGGGCGTGAACTACCTGTGGGTAAAGTCCGGCTACGCGGGCGGGCTGACGCCGCTGCTGGAGGCCGACGGCAGGCCAATCATCACGAAATGAACGCCGCGGCTGTTCCCCAAAACTTCACTTGCATAATCAAATGCCTGTGGTATAATTTTTTACATAGAGGAAAGGGCCTCGCCGAATGCGCGGGGCCATGTTATCGCGTACAGGGAGGAAATCCAAATGAAGGTCAAAAATCTCGTTTCCAAGCGCTTTAAGGAGACCCCGGCGGACTGCGTCATCGCGTCCCAGGCGCTGATGATGCGCGGCGGCTACATCAAGCCCGTGGGCAACGGCATCTTCACGCTTTTCCCCATCACCAAGCGCATCACATCCAAGATCGAGAACATCATCCGCCAGGAGATGAACCGCATCGACGGCCAGGAGGTGCTGTTCCCGGTGACCATGCCGGCGGACCTGTGGCGCAAATCCGGCCGCTATGACAGCATCGGCTCGGAGCTGCTGCGGTTCAAGGATCGCTCCGGCGCGGACATGGTGCTGGGCATGACCCACGAGGAGGCCTCCGTCCACCTGATGACGGACGTGGCCGACAGCTACACCCAGTACCCCTTTATGATCTATCAGATCCAGACCAAGTTCCGCGACGAGCCCCGCTGCCGCGGCGGCCTGATCCGCGTGCGCGAGTTCACCATGAAGGACGCCTACTCCTTCCACACCAGCCAGGAGGACCTGGAGAAGTACTACGCCCGCTGCTACGAGGCCTACAACCGCATCTACGCCCGCTGCGGCGTGCCGGAGGTGGTGGCCGTGGCGTCGGATTCCGGCATGATGGGCGGCAAGGTGAGCCACGAATACATGCTGCTGACGGACGTGGGCGAGGACACCATCGTGCTGTGCCGCGACTGCGACTATCGCGCCAATATGGAGGCGGCCCCCTGCCTGCTGACCAACGAGCCCGGCGAAATCGCGCCCCTTGAGAAGGTGGCCACTCCGAACTGCAAGACCATCGAGGATCTGTGCGCGTTCCTGAAGATCCGGCCGCAGCAGACCTGCAAGGCCGTGATGTACCAGCGCAACGCCGACGACAGCTTCGTGATCGTGTTCATCCGGGGCGACCTGGACGTGAACGAGACCAAGCTGCGCAACTTCCTCAAGGCCGAGGTGCATCCCGCCGTCGTCACCGAGGACAGCGGCATCCACGCCGGTTTCACCGGTCCCATGGGCCTGCCCGAGGGCGTGACCGTGGTCTATGACAACAGCCTCAAGGGCATCGAGTGGTTCGCCACCGGCGCCTGCGAGGAGGATATGCACTACGTGGGCTTCAACATCGCCCGGGACATCGGCGACGTGGAATACGTGGACGTGGCCAAGGCCTTCGACGGCGGCATCTGCCCCGTGTGCGGCAAGCCTCACATCTACCTGAGCCGGGGCATCGAGGTGGGCAACATCTTCCAGCTGGGCACCAAGTACACCGAATCCATGGGCATGACCTATGTGGACCAGGACGGCAGTCTCAAGAACCCCATCATGGGCTGCTACGGCATCGGCGTGGGCCGGCTCGCCGCCAGCGTGTGCGAGGCGCACCGGGACGACTACGGCCCCATCTGGCCCATGAGCATCGCCCCCTGGCATGTGCAGATCTGCTCCCTGCGGGCCGACCAGCCGGAGGTGGCCGAGGCCAGCCAGAAGCTGTATGACGACCTGACCGCCAGGGGCGTGGAGGTGCTGTGGGACGACCGCGCCGTCTCCGCCGGCGTGATGTTCTCCGATGCGGATCTGTTCGGCGTGCCGCTGCGCGTGGTCATCAGCCCCAAGGGCCTCAAGAACGGCACCATCGAGATCGCCACCCGCGACAAGAGCATGAAGGAGATCGTGCCCCAGGGCGAGGCCGAGGACTTCATCGTCAAGTACGTGACGGACGAATTGGCGAAGCTGGAGTGCCGGCTGTAATACTACTCTCAGTTTAAAACAGCCAGAGCAGCGGAGGGCGTTTTTCGTTCTGGCAAGGCGAGCCCTTGCGGGCTTGCTGGCGGCAAGTCAAAAGGGCTCAACGCCGCCAGGACGGAAAAGGCACCTGCTGAATAGCTGGATTAAACTGAGAGGAGTATAAGGTCCAATGGAATATCAAAGAACGCGGGAGCGCTAAAGCGCTCCCGCGTTTACTGTTCAGAACCGCTGCGCGATGTAATTCAGCTTGGTGAAAAACAGCTTTTTCAGTTCCCCGATATCCCCGTTCACTCTGACCCCCGGCAGCCATTCCGGGTCGAAAGCGCAGCAGCCCACGAGCAGGCGGCTGAAATCCTGGATGCTCAATTCCACATCCGGCTCGGCCTCCGTGCGGCGGACGTCGTTTTCCGCGCCGGGTCTGAACCGGACCTCAAAGGTGCCGTTGTTCTCGGGAATCTGCCCGTCCAAAACGGCCACACGCAGCGTCCCCTCCCCCTTCGTCCGCGCCAGGTACAGCGCCTTTTCCACGTTCACCACCCGCGCCATGCCCCGCTGAACGATCGTCCGTTCCACGGTGCCGAAGCTGAACTCGGGAAAGATCGCCCGGGGGTCGACGTCCACGGGCATCGCAATCACCGCGTGGCTGTGGTCGGCGGCGTAGCGCTTCAAGAGCGCCAGCAGGCCCTCCAGCCCCGCGCGGTCGTTGAAGCAGTTGCGCCTGCAGACCAGCTCCTGTCCCGGCCGGGCCTGGATGACGGCGTAGGCGCTGGGCCGACCCTGGGCGTCGTAGTACACGTGGGCGTAGTCGCGCTTGACGAAGGGGTCCTCCGCCGTCCAAAGGTATTCGGTGTCGCCGCCGAAGATCGAGCAGTTGTATCGACAGGCCCGCGCCATGTCGATGGCGCGGATGTCCGCCTTCAGGTCGTTCCCCGGCTCCGAAAGCCTCCAACAGCCCGGCGCGTCCAAGGTTGGCAGTCCCGCCAGCTTTACCCGCCAGCGGGCCTCGTCGCAGGCGATCTCATAGCCGAACTTGCGGTAAAAGGCGTTGGAGAAGGGATAGAGGTACGAAAGAGTCATACCCCGCGCGTACATGTCCGGCAGGGCGGCTTCAAAGCAGCGGCGGATGGCCCCGCCCCGGCGGTATTGCGGAAGTGTCGCCACGCCCCCGATGCCGCCCATCACCACCTCGTGGCCGTCGAAGTTCGCCCGCCACGGGATCACGCAGAAGGTGGCCATCATGGTCCTGTCGTCGTCCTCGAAGACCGCCCACCGGCTGTCCCAGTGCGCGTCGTCCGCCGCGCCGGGGTGCTCGATCAGCGCCCGGGCGAATGCCTCCGGCGGCTTCTCCGCCCCCTCCAGCGGGTATTCAAAGGCCAGCGCCGACAGCTGGGCGCAGCGCTTCAGTTCCTCCTTGCGGATCTTGCGAATGATCATCGGTCTCGCCTCCTGTACGATTATCATAATATATCCGGCGCCACGATGTCAATGTACGCGCTTGGCGCGATGGCGGGAAAACGGCCTGCCGGCCCGCTTCGCCCTTGAAATCGCCCACATTTCGCCCTTTGAATTCCGAAACCTTAACACACAGGCCTTTTCAAACCCATTTATTTATCGTATAATAGTAGGGATGGAATATATATCCCGCCGGAGGGCGGGACGATAAATTGGAGGAAAAACACCATGGCAATCATCGATAAGATCAAGGCAAAGGCGAAGGCGGACCTCAAGCACATCGTGCTGCCCGAGGGCGAGGAAGTACGCAACGTTCAGGCGGCGGTGATGATCCGCGACCAGGGCCTGGCGAAGCTGACCCTGCTGGGCGACCCGGCGAAGGTGAAGGAAGTG
>CAMVBO010000156.1 GCA_947165745.1 uncultured Clostridia bacterium
CTGAAGATTTCCCGCATCATCAAGCGCCGCAGCGTCGCCAACGACGCCTGCTCCACCGGCCACGTCACCGTCAACGGCAAGGAGGCCAAGCCGGGGACGGACGTGCGGGTGGGGGACGTACTGGGCATCCGCTTCGGCGAGAAGTACAGCGAATATGAGATATTGTCCATCGCCGAACACGCGGCGAAGCAGGACGCGGCGGATATGTACCGCGCAAAGGCATGAGTAATTGGGCGGTGATCGTGGCCGCCGGGCGCGGCGAGCGGGCGGGCTTGGGCATGAACAAGGCGTTCTGGCCCATCAACGGACGCTCAGTGCTCGGTCGCTGTCTGGATGCCTTTGAAGCTTGCAGCCGGTTTGAGGGTGCCGTGGTGGTCCTGTCCGAAAGCGACGGGGCTGCCTGGGCCGAACTCACGGCCCGGGAAGGCCCCTTCCCACTGGTGAAGGGCGTCGCAATGGGCGGCGCAACCCGACGCGACTCTGTATACAGCGGGCTTCTGGCGCTGCCGGAGGATTGCGAAGTCGTCGCCATCCACGACGCCGCGCGGCCTTTTGTGACAGAGGACGTGATCGACGCCACGCTGGATTCCGCCCGCGAGTGGGGCAGTGGCGTCATCTGCACGCCGGTGGTGGATACCGTCAAGCAGATCACTCCGGATGGCGTGGTGACCTCGCTGGATCGAAGCGCGCTTCGGGCGGTGCAGACGCCCCAGTCCTTCGCTTATAGAAAGATCCTGGTAGCCCACGAGCGGGCGCAGTCCGAAAACCTGCCCGTCACCGACGACGCCATGCTATTTGAACACTACTACGGAAACGTGCGCCTTGTGCGCGCGCCCGGAGCGGAGGCGAACCGGAAGTTGACCACTAAGGCGGATTTTGACGCGCTGAATAAGCCAACCCTGCCGGATGTGCGCGTGGGCCAGGGGTATGACGTGCATCGCCTGGTGGAGGGGCGCAAGCTGATCCTCTGCGGAGTGGAAATTCCATGGGAAAGGGGTCTGGATGGCCACTCCGACGCGGACGTGGCCGTGCACGCGCTGATGGACGCGCTGCTGGGGGCGCTGGGCGAGGGCGACATCGGCCGACATTTCCCGGACACCGACCCGGCGTACAAGGATGCGGACTCCATTAAGCTGCTTGACGTGGTCGTGGACAAGGTGCGCGCCGCCGGTTATCGCGTGGGAAACTGCGACGTGACCATCGTGGCCCAGAGGCCAAAGCTGTCGGGCTATATGAACGAAATGAAGGCGAACATCGCCGCTTGCCTCGGCGTGGACCCATCCCGGGTGAACGTGAAGGCTACCACCACCGAAAAGCTGGGCTTTGAGGGGGAGGGGCTGGGCATTTCCACCCAGGCCGTGGCGCTGATATACAAATAGAAACAGGAGTATGTTATGATTGGGATTATCTGTGCGTTGGACATCGAGGCTGAAAAGCTGAAGGCCAACATCGAAAACCCTGTCTCCGAAAGGATCGGTCGGCTGGCGTTCGTCAGCGGCAGGCTCAGGGGGCAGGACGTGGTGATCGGCATGGCCGGCGTGGGCAAGGTGAACGCCGCCATGTGCGCCCAGACCATGATCCTCAAATACGCGCCGGAGCTGATCATCAATTCCGGCGTGGCCGGGAGCCTTTCAAAGCGGCTGGACATCGGAGACATCGCCGTAGGCACCGGCGTGGTGGAGCACGACTTCGACACCACCGCCGTGGGCGATCCGCCCGCGTTCTTCAATGAGACGAGCGGCGAGCCCTTTCCCTGCGATCCCGACGCGGCTGCCGCCATCCTCCGCGCCTGCGAGGCGGAGGGCGTGCGCGCCGTACCCGCGAAGCTGGCCTCCGGCGACCAGTTCATCTCCGACGCCGACACCAAGGCGCGGTTGGTGCAGATGTTCGAGGCGGAAGCCTGCGAGATGGAGGCCGGGGCCATCGCCCACGTGTGCTTCTCCAATGGCGTGAAGTGCGCCGTGATCCGGGCCATCTCCGACAGCACCGACGGCGAGCATCAGGTGGAGTTCTACAAATTCCTGCCCGTGGCGGCGGACAACTCCGCCAGGGTGCTGATGCGATACCTGGAAGACAGGTAATAAATACATACAACGCAAAAGCAGCGCGCGGCGCTGCTTTTTTGCCACAAAATTACCTCTTGCAATTTCGGCTTCCATGCGCTATAATAGTCAAAGATGGTCAATAGAAGGTGATTGTATGGCTCAGTTAAGCGACAGCATCGAGCATTTCATCAAGGATCTGATGACCGAGGATGCCCATGTGGAGCTGCGGCGCAACGAATTGGCCCAGCACTTCGGCTGCGCGCCCTCCCAGATCAACTATGTGCTGGCCACGCGGTTTTCCGTGGATCACGGCTATATCATCGAGTCCCGGCGCGGGGGCGGCGGCTATGTGCGGATCGTGCGCATGCAGACCCGGGGCGAGCCCAACTTCCTGGACATGCTTTTGAACCGCGTGGGCAATTCCGTGGACGAGGAGACCGCCGTTGCCATCATTTCTAACCTGCGGGAGCGGAATATGGTCACGGACAGCGAGGCGGCGCTGATGCGCTCCGCCGTGTCCAGGAACGCCCTGGCCCTGCCTATCAGCGCCAAGGACGTGCTGCGGGCGGCGGTGTTCAGGAACATGCTGGTGCAGGTATTCAAAAATCTGGAGGAGGGAAAGCGCCATGATGTGTGAGGATTGCGGCATCCGCCCCGCGAAGTTCCACCTGATGACGATCATCAACGGCGACCGCGTGGAGCGCAACCTGTGCCCGGCCTGCATGGCCAGGCACCAGAAGCAGTTGCCGGGGCTTGACTTTTCAAACTTGGCCGGCATATTGAACAGTATACTGGAAAACAAGACAAGCGGCGCGGAACAGGAGCGCCGGGATACGGAGTACGACGACCTGGTGTGCGAGCAGTGCGGCATGACCTACGGGGAATTCCAGAAGTGCGGCATGCTGGGCTGCGCGGCGTGCTATCAGGCCTTCAAGACGCCCATGACGGCGCTTTTGCAGCGGGTGCACGGCAACACCCAGCACGCCGGGCGCGTGCCTGGGGGCGCGCACAGCGGCACGTCCATCCGCATGAACATCGACCGGCTCAAGCAGAAGCTGCAAAAGGCCATCGCCGATGAGGAATACGAGCAGGCCGCCAAGCTGCGCGACACCATTCGCGCGCTGAACGCCCAGCTGGAGCGCAAGGAACAGGACATCAAGGTGCGCCCGCCGGAGCGCATCCAGAGCGAAGACGGGGAGGGGAGTGAGGACGATGTATGAGTATGTGCTCGCGCCGGATCAGGACGTGGTCATCTCCAGCCGCGTCCGGCTCTCCCGCAACTATGAGGACCTGCCCTTTTCCCCGAAGCTGACGCCGGAATACGCCGAAGAGGTCATCGAGCGCACCGCCGACGCGGTGTTCAAGACGGAAAACGGCGCGGCGTTTACGCTGCTGCGCATGAGCGAACTGGAGGAGGACGCCCGTTCGCGCCTGGTGGAGCACCACCTGATCAGCTACGACCTGCTGAAATTCGTGAACCGCTCGGCGGCCATGGTGTCGTCGGCGGGCACGGTGACGGTGATGCTGAACGAAGAGGACCACGTGCGCTTCCAGGGACTGCTTCCAGGGCTCCAGCTGGAGCGCTCGGCGGAGATGGCATTGAAGCTGGACGAGGCGTTGGAGCGGCACTATTCCTTCGCCTTCGATCACCAGTGGGGCTTTTTGACCGCGTGCCCGGCCAACACGGGCACGGGCATGCGCGCCAGTGTGATACTGCACCTGCCGGCCATCGCCGACGGCGGCCAGATGGGCGCGGTGATGCAGACCATCGCCAAGCTGGGTCTGACCATTCGCGGGCTCTATGGCGAGGGCAGCGAGGCCCAGGGCAATCTCTACCAGCTCTCCAACCAGGCCACGCTGGGACGCAGCGAGGAGGACGTGATCCGCGCGCTCTCCGCCGCCACGGGCCAGATCGTGGAACACGAGCGCAACATGCGCGAAGGCGCGGAGAAGAAGGATATGCTGCAGCTGCAGGATAGGCTGATGCGCTCCTGGGGAGAATTGATGTATGCGCGGCTGATGAGCGCCAAGGAGTTCATGCGCCGCTATTCCGACATACGATACGCCGCCAGCATGGGCTATCTGCACGCGCCGCTGCCGGGGCTGGACAAGCTGATGATGGATGTGCAGCCCGGGTCCCTGGGCGTGCGCGCCGGGAAGCTGATCAGCCCGAGGGAGTCCGAGATATTGCGGGCGAAGCTGTTGCGGGAGGAATTGCAGGAGCTTGTGGCGGAATAACCGCTGTTTCTGCTCCCTGCTCTCAGCTACCTAATCCCTAATTCCTGAAACGGAGGTAATCCATGGCATATATGGCTAAATTCACTGAGCGGGGGCAGCGGGCGCTGCTGGCCGCTCAACAGGAAGCCGCCCAGCTGGGCCGCACCTATGTGGGCACAGAGCATCTGCTGCTGGGCGTGCTGACCGAGCCCGGCGGGGCCGTAGCGGTGCTGCAGGGCATCACCCTGGAGGCCGCCCGAAATGAAATCATCCAAATCCTGGGCCGCGGCGAGGAGAGCGTGCAGGGCAAGCAGATGGTCTTCACGCCCCGCACCAAGAAGGTGTTGGAGCAGAGCGTGCGCGAGGCCCGGGAGCTTAAGCAGAACTATGTCTCCACCGAGCACATCCTGCTGGCGCTGATGCGCGAGCGGGAGGGTGTGGCCGCACACGTGCTCATCAAGATGGGCATGGACCTTTCAAAGGCCCGGGACGAGCTGCTGCGCATCCTGACCGGCCAGGACGACGAGGCCGCGCCCCAGGACGGGCAGAGCGCTGACACGCCCACTCTCAACCAGTTTTCCCACGATCTGACGGCCCTCGCCAGGAGCGGCGAGCTGGACCCCGTGGTGGGGCGTGCAAACGAGATCGAGCGCATCGTGCAGATCCTGTCCCGTCGCAGGAAGAACAATCCGGTGCTGATCGGCGAACCCGGCGTGGGCAAGTCCGCCATCGTGGAGGGGCTCTCCCAACTGATCGTGGAGGGCAACATCCCGGAGATCCTGCGGGGCAAGCGGGTGGTGTCCCTGGACCTGGCCAGCATGCTGGCGGGGGCCAAGTATCGCGGCGAATTTGAGGAGCGCCTCAAGAACGCCATGGCCGAGATCAAGAAGGCGGGCAACGTGATCCTGTTCATCGATGAGCTGCACACCATCTGCGGGGCTGGGGCCTCGGAGGGGGCCATCGACGCCGCCAACATCCTGAA
>CAMVBO010000157.1 GCA_947165745.1 uncultured Clostridia bacterium
ACGTTCAGGTACTTATTGACGGTCTCCTTGTAGTCCAGATAGGTGGACTTCATGCTGCGCAGTTTCTCCCGCTGCTTGCGGTAGAGGATGTAGGCCTTGGCGACCTGCTCGTAACCGCCGCGAGACAGAACGGCCTCCACGCTGTCCTGAATGTCTTCCACGGCCACCTTGCCATCCTTGATCTTCGGCAGGAAGTCCGCGGAGGTCTTCAGCGCCAGAAAGTCGATGACGCTGTCGTTATACTCCGTCTTGGTGGCGTCGAAGGCCTTTTTGATGGCCTCGGCGATCTTGGTGATGTCAAATTCGACGATCTTGCCGTCTCTCTTTACGACCTGATACATACTTTATCCTCCCCTGTTTCTCTGCGGGCGGCCGGTAGCCGCCTCTGTGTTCTCTTTAATCTACGCCTCTGACCTGGACGGCGGGCACAATCGGCCGCACCGCCTCCGCCAGGGCGTGCATTTCCTCTCCCGTGAAGGCCGAGAGGCCCTCGATGGCGATCACGTCGCCGGAATCCTTGAATTGCTGCAGATAGTATTCCTTGGCGCCTGCGATCCATTCGGCCGCCTCGACAAGGCTTTCCCGGGTGTGCAGGCCCTTGACCACCGTGGTGCGGAACTCATACTCCACCGGGCTGGAGAGCAGGTAGTTCTTCGTTTCTTCCACGGGGCCCAGATCAAAGCCGGGCACCCCGACGGTCCTGGCGTAGAGGGCGGGGCTGTTCTTGATGTCCACCGCCACCCGGTCCACCAGGCCTTCCTCCACCAGCGCCCGCAGGCGATCCGGGAAGGAGCCGTTGGTATCCAGCTTCACCGCGTAGCCCAGATCCTTGATCTTTCGCAGAAAGCCGTCGATGTCCCTGTGCAGCAGGGGCTCGCCGCCGGTGATGGCCACCCCGTCCAGAATGCCCTGGCGCTTTTTCAGAAAGGCCAGCACCGTCTCCTCGCCGTTTTCATCCCCCTGCAGCCGCTCCGGCAGAACCAGGGGCGCGTTGTGGCAGAAGGGGCAGCGGAAGTTGCAGCCGCCGGTGAACACCGTGCAGGCCACATGGCCGGGATAATCCAGCAGGGTCAGCTTTTGCAGACCGGAGATGCGCAAGGCATCCACCTCCCTCTTGTATGCTGCGAGCCATACTATAGCGCCATCTTGTTGTCTTGTCAAGGGGGTGGACACAAAATATAGGAAGTTTTACCGGACTGTAACCAGTTTGACCACAAAATATAGTGTCAGACGGGAATTTGTTCCCGCCTGACACCGATTGACATTCTACTCTCAAGCGCCTGATTTTGCAAGCCCTTTCGACAAAAAAGTTTTTACAAAGCTGTCCGTCCCGGGCGCTTGTTCTTCTGTGCATTTTGTGCTATAGTAAACTACAACACCACAAAATAAGGGAGTGTGCCATTATGTGCGGAATCGTTGGCTATGTGGGAACGGAACAGGCCGGGCCCATTCTGCTGGACGGACTGGAGCGGCTGGAATACCGGGGCTATGACTCGGCGGGCATTGCCGTTCTTTCAAACGAGAAGGGCCTGCAGGTGAAAAAGGCCAAGGGGCGGCTGAAGGTCCTCAGCGCTCTGGTGGACGGCGGCAAGGCGGTGGAAGGCAGTATCGGCATCGGGCACACCCGCTGGGCGACCCACGGCCAGCCCAATGACGTGAATTCCCACCCCCATCTCAGTGAGGACAGCCGCATCGCGGTGGTGCACAACGGCATCATCGAAAACTATGTGGAGATCAAGGAATATCTGATGGGCAAGGGCATCAGCTTCCGTTCCGAGACGGATACGGAGGTGGTGGCCCAGCTGCTGGCCTACCACTACCGGCAGACCGGCGACATCATGCAGGCGGTCTACCGCATGCTGCACCGCATCGAGGGCGCCTACGCCCTGGGCATCCTCTGCGCCGACCTGCCGGACGCCTTTATCGCCGTGCGCAAGGACGCGCCGCTGCTGCTGGGCTACGGCCAGGGCTGCAGCTTCATCGCATCGGACGTCACCGCCATCATCAAGCACACCCGGGAGGTCTCCTATATGGAGGACGGGGAAGTGGCCGTGGTGCGCGCCGACGGCATCCGGGTCTACAACTCCCTGGGCCGCCCGGTGGAGAAGGAACACAGCTTCATCGACTGGGACGTGAGCGCCGCGGAAAAGGGCGGCTACGCCCACTTCATGTTCAAGGAGATCATGGAGCAGCCCGAGGCAGTGCGCAAGACCATCCATCCCCGGCTGAAGGATCGCCGGGTGGTCTTCGAGGAGCTGAAGATGAGCCCCGAGGAGATCCGCGCCCTGCAGCGCATCGTCATCGTGGCCTGCGGCTCCAGCTACCATGTGGGCATGGTGGGCAAGTACAATCTGGAGCGGCTGCTGCGCCGCCCGGTGGAGACCATGCTGGCCTCGGAGTTCCGCTACTGCGACCCGCTGGTGGACGAGCACACCCTGGTCATCGTCATCAGCCAGTCCGGCGAGACGCTGGACACCATGGCCGCCCTGCGCGAGGCGAAAAAGCGCGGCGCCTACATCCTGTCCATCGTGAACGTGGTGGGCTCCTCCATCGCCCGGGAGTCGGACGACGTGCTCTACACCTGGGCCGGGCCCGAGATCGCAGTGGCCACCACCAAGGCCTACAGCACCCAGCTGGTGCTGCTGAACATGCTGGGGCTCTATTTTGGGGACATCCTGGGCAGCATCCCGGCGGAGGAGTATGCGAGCCTCGTGGAGGAGCTGCAGGCGCTGCCGGCCAAGATGGAGGAGGTGCTGGAGAACACCGACAGGATCAAGTACCTGGCCTCCGTGTGCTTCAACCACAGCTCCATTTTCTTCATCGGCCGGAACCTGGACTATGCCCTGGGACTGGAGGGCAGCCTCAAGCTCAAGGAGATCTCCTACATCCACTGCGAGGCCTACGCGGCGGGGGAGCTGAAGCACGGCACCATCTCCCTCATCGAGGACGGCACCCTGGTGGTGGCGCTGTGCACCTACGCGCCGCTCTTCGACAAGAGCCTCTCCAACATCGTGGAGGTCAAGGCCCGGGGGGCGGACGTGCTGGCGCTGACCGACGACAGCCATGCGGAAGAGCTGCGCAAGACCGTGCCGAATGTGCTGACGATCCCGGACACCCACACCGTCTTCAAGCCCTCCCTGGGCGTCATCCCCCTGCAGATCTTCGCCTACTACATGGCGCTGCAGCGGGGCTGCGACATCGACAAGCCCCGGAACCTGGCCAAATCTGTGACGGTGGAGTGAGCCCGGCTCCGGCGCATCCTCCGATCCGGTGAAGGAACAAGGCCCCGCGGGAACAAGAATCGCCTGGAAATTTTGAAAAAGAGTAGACAAAATCGAAAGAGCGGGTATATAATGACATGAACCGTATGCGCTGAAGGGAAGCACATACTGTGGAGACGCCCCTCCGGAACCGAACGGCGGCGCAGGTATACGGTATTATTTTTAGGAGGATTAGAGAATGAAAAAGATCGTAGCACTGACCCTGGTTCTGGTTATGGTTCTGGCGCTGTGCGCCTGCGGCGGCAGCAAGACTGCGGCCGGCACCTGGAAGCTCACCGGCATGACCCAGGACGGCCAGGATTATTCCCAGTACCTTTCTATGCTTGGCATGGAGATCACCATGGTTCTCAACGACGACGGCACCGGCACCATGGAGGCCATGGGCGAAAAGGTCGATGTGACCTGGGATGCCAACGGCATCACCAGCCAGGGCGAGACCATCCCCTACACCCTCGATGGCGACAAGCTGATCATGGCGCAGGACGGCGCCGAGATGATCTTCACCCGTCAGTAAGCCCTTCTGCCCGGTACGGATTCTTTCTGGCGGCCGGAAGGCAGTCAGAATAAAGGGAAAGAGGAAAGCGTATGAAAAAGATCGCAGCACTGACTCTGGTTCTGGTTATGGTTCTGGCGCTGTGCGCCTGCGGCGGCGGCAGCGACAGCAAGAATCCCGCTGTCGGCACCTGGAAGATCTCCGGCCTCTATGAGAGCGGCGAGGACTACACCGCCTACATGTCCGCCCTTGGCTTTGACGGCCTGGTGATCGTTCTGAATGAGGACGGCACCGGCACCATGACCATGGATGGACAAACCGCCGACATCAAGTGGGAAGACGGCAAGTTCATCAACCCGGACACCAACGAGACCCTGCCCATCACCCTTGACGGCGACAAGCTGACCATCAAGCAGGACACCGTGGAGCTGGTGTTCGCCCGTCAGTAAGCAGTTTCTCCGGAATAACACCTGACAGCTGAATCGCTGACAGGAGAAATGAAAGAAAGAAGGTTACATATGAAAAAGATCGTAGCACTGACCCTGGTTCTGGTTATGGTTCTGGCTCTGTGCGCCTGCGGCGGCGGCAGCAAGAACGGCCCCAACGGCTCCTACAAGCTCAGCGGCATCAAGATCGACGGGGAGGATTACTCCGACTACATCTCCATGCTGGGCTATGACAACTACACCATCACCTTCAATTCCGACGGTACCGGCAAGCTGACCGGCTCCGACGCCAACGTCTCCTTCAAGTGGGACGAGAACAACATCGACGACGGCACCGACGTGATCCCCTACACCTTCACCTCCAATTCCGTTTCCTTCGAGACCAGCGGCGTGGAGATGACCTTCACCAAGTAAGCTTTGCTTACGTGCTGTTCCGCCCCGGTTCCCGGGGCGGAATTCTATTCCCTGTCCGGCCGGCGACCGGCGTCGCTTGGCCGACGGTATGAAAAGGAGAAAAGAATATGAAAAAGATCGCAGCACTGGCCCTGGTTCTGGTCATGGTTCTGGCGCTGTGCGCCTGCGGCGGCGGCAGCGACGGCAAGAATCCCGCCGTGGGCACCTGGACGATCAAGTCCATGACCAACGGGGGAGAGACCTACAGCGTGGACGATGTTCCCACCTTGAAGGACTTTATCGTCATGGAGCTTCGCGAGGACGGCACCGGCACCATCACCTCCAGCGGCGAGACCACGCCTCTCACCTGGGACGGCAGCACCATCACCGTGGAGGGCGACCCCGCCAGCTACAGCGTCTCCGGTGACACGCTGACGCTCAACAGCGACAGCTACACCTTCACTTTCGTCCGCAAATAAGAGAAAACTGTGCAAAAGAGCAGGGAGCAAATCGCCCCCTGCTCTTTTTCGCGCCGATTTTTCTTTTTCCCATTAAAGTG
>CAMVBO010000158.1 GCA_947165745.1 uncultured Clostridia bacterium
ACTTTGTTGTGAGGCGGCTTTTACTGGCGAGTTGCTAAATGAGTTTAAACATGATCATAGCGTCGGCCGATGGATGCCGCGTGGTATTCGGCCACGGCCTTCTGGTTCAGCACGTGGGAATGGCTGACCCGATAGACACCCTTGATGCCCGTCAGCCGGGCCAGCTCGCCGTATTCGTCCACGTTGGTGGGGTTCAGGGTGTAGGCGGGCTTGCGGTAGTGCTGAGCAAACTTCCATGCCAGCATCACGCCCAGCTTGGCGGGGTGCTCGCTGCCGCCTACGGCGGCCACGGTGTCGTGGTACAGCCGCTCGTCGATCGCCGTCACGCCCCCCGGCTGGGTGCAGGCGCTGCCGCCCCGGCCCACGAACACGTCGATGTCCGCCGGGTCCACGCCCTCGTTTTCCAGCATGTCCAGGATCACCTGGTAGCGGAAGGGCATCTGGTCGTTCACGTGGGGATATTTCAACAGCTCCGGCGCGTCGTGGAACAGGCTGTGCTCGAACAGGGATTTTTCGTTCTCAAACAGGCTCACCTTCGTGGAGGTGGAGCCGGGGTTGATCACCAGCAGCTTGTAGCTCTTTTGCTCGCTCATGGCTTTGCCTCGCTTCTGTTTCGTTGGGTAAAAGTATAACACAGGAAAGCGATGGGGGATGTAAAAAGTTGGATAAAAACGGAGGGCGGGCGAGCTTCTCCGAAGCCCGGCAGCTTGCAGCGAACCGCGCGCTAATCCTGTACAAACACAAAATCCCTGATTCCGAAGAATCAGGGATTTGGCACCGCCACGGGGACTCGAACCCCGGTTTTCGCCGTGAGAGGGCGACGTCTTAACCGCTTGACCATGGCGGCATACTGGCTGCCGAACCTGGATTCGAACCAGGACTAAATGAGTCAGAGTCATTCGTGCTACCTTTACACAATTCGGCAACGTCGTCCGAACACGATCGTGCCCGACCGACAAGAGATATTATACTTCGCCAGGTGGCAAAAGTCAAGCCGTTTTTGCAATTTCATCTTGTTTTTACGTTCTGAACGGGCACAAGGAATTAAATGTTCGTTAATGTCCCGTTTGCGCTTGAAACCTTCATAATAAAGCGTTATTCTGTCAACAGTGCGGGCCTGTTGCCCGGATGACAGGACATCAACATGTGAGGAGACGGGAACTATGAAAGCCGTTAACATTAAGCTCAGTCTGGCGGAAAACGTCAAGACCTTCGTAAACATCGCCAATCGCTATCCCTATGACATCGACCTGCGCGTGGGCCGCCACGTGGTGGACGGCAAGTCCATCCTGGGCATCTTCAGCCTGGACCTGTCCAAGCCGATCACGCTGGAGGTGTACGCCGACCATTGCGATGATCTGATGGAAGAGCTCAAGCCGTTCATCATCGGCTGATCCGGAGTATTGAGAAAGCGCCGCCACAATCGTGGCGGCGCTTTCTCGCTTTCCCGTCTGTCACAGCCTGCCCCGCAGCCCGTGCACCGTGATGGACACGGCCTCGCGGATCATAAAGTGAAACAGCGTCGGGCCGGTGTAGGTGGCGGCGATGCCGTGGACGTTGGTCAGCCCCATCTTTTTCGCCATCCGCAGCGCGCGCCAGACGTGATAGTTGTTGGTGACGATGCCGATGGCCGCGTCCGGCCTGCCGATCATCGCCTTGCAGTTGGCGAGGTTCTCCCAGGTGTCGCTGGACTTGTCCTCCATCCGAATTCGGCTCTTGTCCACGCCCCGCTTGATGAGCTCGTCCCGGATGCACTGGGCTTCGCTGATGGGCTCGTTGCTGCCCTGGCCGCCGGAGGCGATGATGACGGCGTTCGGATGGTCGTCCAGCACGTTCATCACGGCGTTCAGCCGCCGGGTCAGCGCCGGGCTGGGGCCGTCCTGGTACACGCTGGCGCCCAGCACGATCAGATAGTCCATGCCGGCCGGGGCGGTGGCGTGCATGCCGCTGATCACCAGGCACTCCAGCGCGATCACCAGCGCCAGCCCCGCGCCCAGCAGCCCCCGCCAGGCCCAGCGCAGCCACTGGGGCAGAGACGCGCGGGTCAACAGCCCCGCCGCCGTCAACACACAGCCTGCGGCCAGCCAGATCCAGCTGATGCTCAGCCCAAAGCGGGAAAACAGGCCGATGATGAAGTAATAGGCGAAGCAGGCGACGCCCGCGACGATATAGACGATGCCCAGCGTGCTCACGGAATCAATCCTTTCCTGTGGGATGGGGGATATTATACACGGGGAAGGTTAAATGCGATAGGGGGAGGCGAAGCAGCCCCCGAACCTTCGCAGGACGACGGGGATAAAAGATCCTTCGCTTTGCTCGGAATGACATTGCGGTTGTCTGTCATCCCGAGCGAAGCGAAGGATCTTTTGCGCTCTCTATTCCGCCGTCGTCAGACCTGCGGCACTCGCCCCTCGATCACGTCTTCCAGGGTGATGCCGTTCAGGTAGTTGAAGATCAGCTTTTCCAGCTGGATCCACACCGGCAGCGTTTCGCACTTGTGGCAGCGCTTGCAGCTGTTGGGCGACTGTTCCAGGCAGGAGACGGGGCTCATGCTGCCCTCCACCACCTGCAATATGCCGTGCACCGTGTATTCCGAAGCGCTCTTGGCCAGCATGTAGCCGCCCTGATAGCCCCGCACGGCGCGGAGCATGCCCGCCTGGCTCAAATGCAGGGCAATCTGCTCCAGATACTTCTTGGAGATATCCTGCCGGAGCGCCACGTCCTTCAGCGTGACATAGCCGTTCTTCTGATTTTCGGCAATGTCGATCATCATGCGAAGCGCGTAGCGCCCCTTGGTCGAAATCTTCACACCCAACGCCTCCTATGGGTTTGCGCAGCCATAGAGCATAGGCCACCCCATCTATATGTATAATTGTAGCATGGAAAATTCATTTATGCAAGTCACTTTGTTAAGAAATACATTGAATTGCAGGAAGAAAAAGCAAATTAGGCGCTTTTTGTCTCCATTTTCCATGGGGATTGACCGAATTGTAGCCTGTTATAGATAAAAACTATAATGCGGTATTGCATTAGGGTATTGGACAAACCTATAACAGTGTGCTAAAATGGCACCAGTTCAAAAAACAGGAGGTAATCCCATGAAGCTCAACAAACTCTTCGCCGTCCTTCTGGCGGCCCTGCTGATCCTCTCTTCCGTCGCCGCGCTGGCCGACATCACCATCGGCGTGCCGGACGATACCACCAACGAGGCCCGTGCGCTGCAGCTGCTGGCGCTGAACGGCATCATCGAGCTGGCCGAGGGCGCCGGCGAGACCGCGACCAAGGCCGACGTCATCGCCGACGGCATCGAGATCGTCGAGATCCAGGCAGAACAGCTGCCCAACCAGCTGCCGGATCTGGACTACGCGGTCATCAACGGCAACTATGTGCTGGCGGCCAGGGATGAAGGCATCGAAGTGGGCGACGCGCTGCTGCTGGAGTCGGAGGAGGTCTACCTGCCCCGCGCCAACGTCATCGCCGTGAAGGGCGAGAACGCCGACGCCGACCTGACCAAGGCGCTGGTGGCCGCCGTGCGCAGCCAGCGGGTGGTCGATTACATCGCCGACACCTACGGCGGCTCTGCCATCTCTGTGGTCGAGGATCCCACCGACGGCTATGATCCCGATGTGGATTACGACGCGCTGGCGGGCCAGACCATCGTCGTTGCCGCCACGGCGCTGCCCCACGCCCAGATCCTGGAAGTCGTGAAGGAGATCCTGGCAGACAAGGACATCACCCTGGACATCCAGGTGTTCACCGGCTACACCGAGGAGAACCCCGCCGTTGACGCCGGCGACGCCTACGCCAACTACTTCCAGCACCAGCAGTACCTGGACGACTATGTGAAGGAAATCGGCGGCGACGTGGTGAGCGTCACCACCGTGCACACCGAGCCCATGGGCCTCTACGGCGGCAAGCAGGCCGACCTGGCCGCGCTGGGCAAGTAATTCACCCTTGCCAGAAGCGCCGTTTCCAAGTATAATTAGGTGGAACGGGAATGCGGACACACCGGTCCTTCCGGTGTGTCCCTTATCATGTAAACAAGGGCGGAGATACCAATGATCGAACTTCGCAACCTGTCCAAGCGCTTCGTCACGGCGGACGGCCCGGTGGAGGCGCTGAAGGACGTGAACCTGACCGTGAACGACGGCGACATCTACGGCATCATCGGCATGAGCGGCGCGGGCAAAAGCACGCTGGTGCGCTGCATCAACATGTTGGAGCGGCCCACCGAGGGCAGCGTGTTGCTGGACGGGCGCGACCTGGGCACGCTGAACAAGAAGGAGATGCAGAACGTGCGCCGGCAGGTGACGATGATCTTCCAGTCGTTCAACCTGCTGATGCAGTCCACCTGCCTGCAGAACGTGATGTTTCCCCTGAAGCTGATCCACACGCCCCGTGCCCAGGCGGAGGCCCGGGCACGGGAGCTGCTGGAGACGGTGGGCCTGCCGGACAAGGCCAACGCCTACCCGGCCCAGCTGTCCGGCGGCCAGCAGCAGCGCATCGCCATCGCCCGGGCCCTGGCCACCAATCCCCGGGTGCTGCTGTGCGACGAGGCTACCAGCGCGCTCGACCCCAAGACCACCCAGTCCATCCTGGAGCTGATCCGACAGATCAACCGGGATACGGGCATCACCGTCATCGTCATCACCCACCAGATGAGCGTGGTGCAGGAGATCTGCAACCGCGTGGCCATCCTCGAGGACGGCCGCGTGGTCGAGGAGGGTGACGTCAGCCAAGTCTTCTCCCGCCCCCAGGCCGCGGCCACCCGCGCCCTGGTCTTCCCGGAGATGGCGGAGGCCGAAGCTTTCGGCCAGGCGGAGGGACAGCTCGTACGCCTGATCTTCGAAGGCGCGGACACCACCAGCAAGCCGCTCATCGCCTCCATGGCGATAGACTGCGGCATCGCGGCCAGCATCCTCAACGCCTCCACGCGCACCGTGGGCCAGCGGGAATACGGCTACATGCTCCTGCGCATCCCCGGCGGGCCGGATGAGCTCGCCCGCGCGGTGAACTACCTCTCCGGCACGCCCAACGTCACCGTGCAGGTCGAGGTCGAATACGCGGCAAAGGAGGCGGCGCAATGAATCCGTTCCTCAAGGCGTTCACACCGGAAAAGCTCTCCGAGGCCTGGGAGATCGTCCTGCGGGATTTCCCGGGCGAGCT
>CAMVBO010000159.1 GCA_947165745.1 uncultured Clostridia bacterium
TGATCTGCATCACGGTGCTGGCCGCCATGCTCACCGGCATCCTCTATTCGCTGCTGCTGGCGGTGGCCGCCATCAACTTCAAGGCGGACCAGACGCTGGTGGGCACGGCCATGAACCTGCTGGGCACCGCCGCCGCCACCGTCATCGTGAAGGCCATCAACACCGCGGCGGACTCCTCCAACACCTCGTCGGAGATCATGTATGTCGGGCCGAAAAAGAGCTTTATCATCGCCGAAGGCACGGAGTTTTCCTGGTTCATGCTGCTGGCGCTGGTGCTGTTGATCGTCTCCTACGTGGTGCTGTACAAGACCAAGTTTGGCCTGCGGCTGATGGCCTGCGGCGAGCATCCCCAGGCGGCGGACAGCGTGGGCATCAACGTGTACAAAATGCGCTACGCGGGCGTCATGATCTCCGGCCTGCTGGGCGGCCTGGGCGGTTTGGTGTACATCACCGCCGGCGTCTCCGCCTGGAAGTTTGAAAACGGCGTGGCCGGCTTCGGGTTCCTGGCCCTGGCGGTCATGATCTTCGGCAGCTGGAAGCCCCAGCGCATCGCCCTGGCGGCGCTGCTGTTCGGCCTGTTCCGGTCGCTGTCCAACGTGTACACCGGCTTCGATTTCCTGAAGAACCTGAACCTGCCCAGCACGGTTTACAACATGCTGCCCTACATCATCTCCCTGGTGGTGCTGGCGTTCCTGTCCAAGAACTCCGCCGCGCCCAAGGCCGAGGGCATCCCCTACGACAAGGGATCAAGATAGCGAATATTGACAATATTTGCGATTTTGGCCGCATGGGGTTTTCTTTGGAGAATCAATGTGATATAATATCATTGTGTTGGTATTTCATGGAAATACGAAAGGGAGGAATTCAAAATGGGAAAGCTGCTTAAAGAGTTCAAGGATTTTGCGATGAAGGGCAACGTGGTCGACATGGCCATCGGCGTCGTCATCGGCGGCGCGTTCGGCGCGATCGTCTCCAGCGTGGTTGAAGACCTGATCACTCCCCTGATCGGCGCGATTTTCGGACAGCCTGATTTCTCTCACATCACTCTGGGCCCCATCGCGCTGGGCAATTTCATCAACGCCGTGGTCAACTTCCTGATCATCGCCATCTGCCTGTGCGCGGTGGTGAAGGCCATCAACAAGATGAAGAAGCCCGCTCCGGCCGCCAAGCCCGCGCGCGTGTGCCCCTTCTGCAAGAGCGAAATCGCGGACGACGCGACCCGCTGCCCGCACTGCACCTCTGAGCTGGCCAAGTAAGCTGCCCGAGGTACTTGAATCTGCTACGATATCGGCGTCGATCGGTGGATTGGCGCCGATATTCCATAGGATGGACAAAAGCTTAGACAACCGACGCCTGGCGCGATTGGCCGGTTCGCCGGAGGCCGCTGGCCTTCGGCGAAAATCATATTGATGGATGTGTGCGCATGAGACGATCCCCGCGTGAAAAGCTGAATATTAAGAAGGCCGCGCGCTTTGCCGTGACCGTCAACGCGCTGCAGGTGGCAGCCATGCTGGCCGTGCTGCTGTATGCCATATTCCGCGACAGCGCCGAAGGCCGCACCCTGGAAATCGCCGTCATCGCCGCCGCGTTTGCCATCGTCAGCTGGGGCGCGGTACTGGACATTCGCGAAGCGCTGAACGCCGGGAAGATCGAGGATCAGGCACGCATGTTGGAGGAGGCCTACGGCCAGCTTGAGGCGCTGAACGGCACCCTGCGCAAGCAGCGGCACGACTTTATGAACCACCTGCAGGTGGTGTTTTCCCTGCTGGAGCTGAACGAGCCCGACGAGGCCATGAAGTACGTGGAGAACGTCTACGGCGACATCAAAAAGACCGGCGGCGTGCTCAAAACCGCCATTCCCGCCGTCAACGCGCTGATCGCCGCCAAGCGGCAGGACTGCGAGGAGAAGGGCATCGCGTTGGACATCCGCATCGGCGCGCCCTGGCGGGATATGCCCGTCCCCGGCTGGGAGATGTGCCGGGTGTTGGGCAATTTGATCGACAACGCCAGGGACGCGCTGTCGGACGACGTTAATAACGCCGACAAGCGCGTCACGCTGACCCTCGATGAGACGCCGGGCGCTTACAGCTTCCGCGTGGAAAACAACGGGCCGGCGATTCCCCCGGAGCTACAGCAGAGCATCTTCCAGATGGGCTTCACCACCAAGAGCGACGGCCACGGCTCCGGGCTCGCCATCGTGCGGGAGATCCTGCGGGAATACGGCGGGGAGATCACCGTGGCGTCCGACGAGACCATCACCGCGTTCATCGGCAACGTGCCCAAGCGGTTTGAGGAAAAAGAATAGTATAAACAACTATCGCAGGTGCGGCCATTCATCCGCCCCTGCGATGGTTAAAGCACGTTTCAATCAGAGCGATGGCCCCGCAGCCGACGGCATAGCAGAGGATGTCCCGCCAGTCGAAGGTGCTTCCCAGCGCAATGCGCAGCAGGCGGCTGTCGCGTATGACGGGCAGGTCAGCCCAACCCAGCCCCTGCATGCACTCCACCACCGCCGCGAACAGGAATACCCAGAGCGGGAGCCACCGACTGCTCTGCGGCCTGATCGCCCGCGCCAGCAGGTAAACCGCCACAACCACCAGCACATCGCCCAAATAGGGGCGTATGAAGGCATCGTGGACATACCTCCCGATCCAGCATTCAATACCGACTACGGTCGCTAATCCAAATGCAAACCAAAGTCTGTTTTTCATTTCAGCGCATTCATCCTGGTCCTCTGCGAACTGCCGCAGCGCTTCAATCACATCCTCTCCCCGTTCCAGGCCGTTGAGCGTCTCCCGAAACCGGGACGCGCCGCGCATGCCGTGGACGTACCAGGCGATGTGCTTGCGCATTTGAAGCACCGCCAGTTTTTCGCCATAGAGCTGTGTCTCCAGCCCAAAATGCCGCATGGCCATCTCCACCCGCTCCGCGGGCGTGGGCGGCGGCGCGTCCTCCCCGCGCAGCGCGGCGGTGATTTCCCGGAATATCCAGGGGTTGCCCTGGGCGGCGCGGCCCACGATCACGGCGTCGCAGCCGGTCTGGTCCATCATGCGAACGGCGTCCGCGCCGCAGCGCACGTCGCCGTTGCCGAACACCGGCACATTGACCGCACGCTTCACGTCACAGATCACGCGCCAGTCCGCCTGGCCGGAATACTGCTGGGCGCGGGTGCGGGCGTGCACGGCGACGGCTCTTGCGCCGCTGTCCTCGCAAATCTTCGCCACCTCCACGGCGTTGATCGATTCGGCGTCCCAGCCGGAGCGAATCTTCACCGTGACGGGCAGGGGCGTGGCCTCCGCCAGCGCCTTTACCACCGCACCGATCCTGTCGGGCTTGAGCATCATGGCGCTGCCCTCGCCGTTGCCGGTGATCTTGGGCGCGGGGCAGCCGAAATTCAGGTCGAAGAATTGAAAGCCCCGATCCACAAGCTGGCGCGCGGCCTCGGCGATGTATTCCGGTTCGCTGCCGAATAGTTGAAGGCCCACGACGCCCTCTCCGCTCAGGCGGGCCAACAGGTCATTGGCGGCGCGGTTTTTGCCCTTTGAAAACACCCAGCCCTTGGCGGAGAGCATCTCGCTGACGGCCCAGGCCGCGCCCTGCCCGTGGCAGAGCAGCCGCATTGCCGCGTCCGTGACGCCCGCCATCGGCGCAAGTCCCGCGCCCTTCGCCGGCAGCAGGTCGGTGATCTGAAAGGACATTGTAGAACCTCCGTTTCATGTGGATGCCATAAGTATAGCAATTATCACCGGCAGTTGTCAATTTCCCTTGCATTTAGCACATCGAATCGTGTATAATAAGATAGCATAGTTTTATACTCGCCGCATAAGGTGAAGGGAACGCCCATTTGCCGGAAGCGGAGGGATGGTTATGAGGATTTCCAGAAGCGCGGCTTTTGTCGCGCCGCGCCCACCGAAGCGCCGGCGGCGCAGCCTGCCCGCGCTGGAGTGGGTAGAGGACGCCGCCGGTCAGTGCGCACGCGCCACGGCCATCGGAAGCCGAAGCCTCCTGGTGGAAAACCACACGGGACTGTTGAGCTTCACCGAGCGCTGCGTCAAGCTGAGCACGGCGCGGGGGCCGCTCTGCGTACACGGCAGGAGCCTTGCCCTGTCGGACATGCGTCCGGGGGCGCTGATCGTCCGGGGCAGCATATCCCGAGTGGAACTGCCCTGCGCGGGAGGTGACGCGCCGGATGAGGAGTGAAGTCACCCTGCGCGCGGAGTGCCTGATGCCGGAAAAGCTGTTGGAGCGTTCCTTGGAGCAGGGCGCGCGCTTCGACGCGGTGCGCCTGGACGGAAATCATGGGCTGATCGTGGACTGCGACGCCGCCAGCGCGGAGATACTGCTGAACCAGTGCGACCGGTTCCACCTTCGCGCCGAGGCGCTTTCCCGCCGGGGGCGCGGCGCCTTCCTGGAATACGCGGCAAAGCGCCGCACGCTGCCGGTGGGGCTGCTGCTCTGCGGGCTTCTGTGCTGGATGTTCCTGGGGCGCATCTGGATGATCGACATCGCCTTCTCCGGCAACGCCGCGCGGCGTGGCGATGCCGCCGCACTGCGCAAGGCCCTGTCCGCCGAGGGCATCCGCCCGGGCATGGAACGGCACGTCGACTTGGAATCCCTGGGCGAGCGTCTGCGGGCAGACGCGGGCGATTACAGCTACGTGGGCGCGCGCCTTCACGGCGTTCGGCTGCTCGTCGAAGCCGTGCCCGAGGTGCCCTCCCCCTCTCTTTACGACGTGGACGCCGCCAGGGACCTGGTTTCCGACCGGGACGGCATCGTCGTCAGCGCGGAGGCCCGGTCTGGGGAGCTGTGCGTTCAGCCCGGCGACACCGTGCGCAGGGGCCAGCTGCTGATTCGCGGCGAAGAGAAGCTGTCGAAGGAAGAGACGCGGCCCATCGCGGCGCTGGGCCGGGTGACCATCAGAACCTGGTTCACCGGGGAAGCATCGCTGCCGCTCGACGAGGAGCGCGTCTCCCTCACCGGCCGCAGCGCCGTCGCCGCCCGCCTGATCACGCCCTGGTTCAGCCTGCCGATATCGGAAGGCGACGCCTTTCCCGACGAGCGCGTGGACGTGGAATACCTGCCCATCGGCGGGCTGTTCGTGCCGCTGGAGATCGAACGAGATCGGAAGAGCGTCGTGTAGGGAAAGAGTGTAGATCTCGGT
>CAMVBO010000160.1 GCA_947165745.1 uncultured Clostridia bacterium
GCGGCGCTGGCCATCCTGTCATGCTCGGCCTGGCTGAGCAGGTCGGCGGCCACTTCCCGGGGGTCGCTCCCTCCGTCGGCCACCACCAGGATCTCGCTGGGCCCGGCGATCATGTCGATGGCCACCCGGCCGAACACCTGCTTCTTGGCCTCCGCCACGAAGGCGTTGCCGGGGCCGACGATCTTGTCCACGCAGGGCACGGTCTCGGTGCCCCAGGCCAGCGCGGCCACCGCCTGGGCGCCGCCCACCTTGATGACCCGGTCCACGCCGGCCACCTTCGCCGCGGCCAGTATGGCCGGGTTCACGCTGCCGTCCCGGGCGGGGGGCGTGACCATCACGATCTCGCCGCAGCCGGCGATCTTCGCGGGGATGGCGTCCATCAGCACGGTGGAGGGATAGGCCGCCGTGCCGCCGGGCACGTACAGCCCCACGCAGGACAGGGGCGTGACCTTCTGGCCCATCACCACGCCGTTCTTTTCGGCAATGATGAAGGAATTGCGCACCTGCTTTTCGTGGAAGGCGCGGATGTTTGCCGCGGCGGTCTCCAGTACCTCGATAAACTCCGGCTCCACCTTCGCCATGGCCGCGTCGATCTCCTCCGGGGAGACCTCCAGCGCTGTCAGATTCACCTTGTCAAACTTTGCGCAGTAGTCAAAAAGCGCAGCGTCGCCCCGCGCGCGCACGTCCGCGATGATCTCCCGGACGACCCCGGCCACGTCCACCTCCGGCACGCTTCGGGCAAACACCTCGCTGGGGGAAACCTCGCTGTATTTCAGTATCTTCATCATAGTGAAACCTCCTTCGCCAGGGCCCGCTGTATGGCCTCAATCTCAGCGGATTTGAACTTGAAGCTGGCCTTGTTGGCGATCAGCCGGGCACTGATGGGCACGATGGTTTCATAGGGCTCCAGATCGTTTTCCAGCAGTGTCTTGCCCGTCTCCACGATGTCCACGATCACGTCCGACAGTCCCAGGATCGGGGCGATCTCGATGGAGCCGTTCAGGTGGATGATGTCGATGTCCCGGCCCAGCCCGGCGTAGTATTCCCGGGCGATGCGGGCGAACTTGGTGGCCACCCGCAGCGTGCGCTCCGGGTTGTCGCGAAAGTCCTTCTTCGCGGCCACCGCCATGCGGCATTTGCCCACGTTGAGGTCGAGGAGCTCGTAGACCTCCGGCGCGTACTCCAGCAGGATGTCCTTGCCGGCCACGCCGATGTCCGCCGCGCCGCGCTCCACGTAGATGGCCACGTCCGAGGGCTTCACCCAGAAGTAGCGCACCCCGGCGGCCTCGTTTTCAAAGATCAGCTTGCGGTTCGGCTCCAATATGGACGGGCACTCATAGCCCGCCGCCGCGAACATGCCGTATACCTTCTCGCCCAGCCGGCCCTTGGGCAGGGCGACGTTGACCATGGTCTTCAATTCACCCCCCCCTGACGGTTGTCAAATTGCACGATTTCCCGATACCGCAGCTTCTCCGGCACGGCCTTTTGCGCGGTGACCCGCTTGCCCTGGCTGGTCAACTCGCGCACGGTCCTGGCCAGCGCGGCGGCGTCGTCGCCGTCCTTATAGATCAGCAGCGTGTCCACGTCGTAGGGATGTTCGCCGCCGTCCAGCCGCTCCAGCAGGTCCATGTAGATGGCAAAGCCGATGGCCCGGGCGGATTTGCCCATGCGCTGCATCAGCTTGTCGTACTGCCCGCCGGAGAGCACCGAGGCGGGGATGCCGTCGATGTAGCCCATGAACACGATGCCGTTGTAGTAGTTCATGTCGTTGACGATGGAGAAGTCCACCCCCACGCGGGTCAGCCCTTCCGCCGCCAGCGCGTCAGTCACGCTGCGCAGCTCGTCCAGTGCCGCCCTGGCCGCACCGCCGACGCAGTAGGGCGCGAGGGCAGGGAGGACATCCCGCGCCGGCCCGTGGGCCGCGATCAGCGCGAGTATGCCGTCCAGGTTCCTGTCCGGGCACAGCTTGCGCACGCCATCGGCGTTCTTTTCGCCGATGCACTTGAGTACGGCCTGGCGGGCGTCGGCGTCCAGCTCCAGCGCGTCCAGCAGCGCCGAGACCACGCCCATGTGGGAAAGGTCCAGCACGTAGCGCTCGTCGATCAGCCCCAGGCTGCGCGCCGCCAAAGAGATGACCTCGCACAGGTTGTACAGCCCCACGTCGCCGATGCACTCCAGCCCCGTCTGCATAATCTCCTTGAAGCAATGGGTGGAGCCGGACACGCGATAGACGTTTTCGTTGTAGTACAGCTTCTGCACGCAGCCGGGGGCCACCCGGGCGTTTTTGATGATGGACAGCGTCACGTCAGGCTTCAGGGCCATCAGCCGACCGTCGGTGTCGGTGAAGGTGATGATGCCGTCGGAGACGAGGAAGTCCTTGTTGCGCACGTAAAGGTCGTACTCCT
Source organism: uncultured Clostridia bacterium (assembly GCA_947165745.1). The sequence goes on from CAMVBO010000160.1 coordinate 2,406, forward strand.
CGAATTTGCCCATCTTGAACTGGCTGTAGCCGTATTGGCGGTACAGGCCCCGCAGCGCGTACAGCACGCGCTCCTCCGGCTTCAGCGGATACTTGGCTTCCATAGCGGCCTCCCGTGGTTTGATTTGCTTTATTATTTTAGCACGTTAGCACGATAAAGTCAATTATGAGGACGTTAAATCCCAACTGACTTGATTATACTGCATGCCGGCCACGGGTTAAAGCACGAATGCGTGAAAAGTGAGCCTCAAAAGGGGCTGTCTCATTTTGAGACAGCCCCGTGCGTCAAATCTTCCGTCCCAGCGTCACGATCATCGGCGCGCTGTTCGCGGTGAACGATGCGCCGGAGACGACGCTGGTGGCGACGACCTGCCAGCCCTCGCTGGCCAGGACGTTGATGTCCTGCTCTGCGTCTTTCACGCAGGTGGTGATGACCTTGTACTCAATCATGTCAGTTGTCTCCTTCTGTATTCGCGGTTCTGCCCAGCAGATCGGTCAGATTCATAATCGTGCCGCTGCCGCCCATGACGGTGGGCAGCTTGCCGTCCCAGCGCTCGGCCAGGGTGTTCTGAATGGTCTGCTCGGTCAGGTTGTTGTTGATGGACTCCAGCCGGTAGGCCTCGGCCTCGGCGGCCAGCTTCACGGCGTTGGCCTTGGCTTCCGCCTCGATCCGCAGCTTTTCCGCGGCGGCTTCCGCCTGCTTGATGGCCACCTGCTTCTCCCGCTCAGCCTGGGCGATGGCGGTCTCGTTTTCAGTGGCAGCCTTCTTGCGCACCTGCTCGGCCACCTGCTTGGCCTCCACGGCATTGATGAAATCGTCGGAGAAGTCGAAGTCGATGATGTTGAAGTCGGTGACGGTGATGCCCATGCCGGTCAGCTTGGCGTCCAGCTCGTCCCGCATCTTGTCGGAGCTCTCGGCGCGCTTGCTGATCAGTTCCTCGGCGGTGTACTGAGCGGAGACGCTCTTCAGCGCCTCGTGGGTGGCGGGCACGATGACGTTCTGCTCAAAGGCCGTGCCGTAGCTCTTGTACACCGAAAAGCTGCTCTCCGGGCGCAGGCGATAGTTCACGGCCAGCTTGGCCGATACGGTCTGTATGTCCTTGGAGAAGGCTTCGGTGTTCAGCTCCAGCTTCTGCACCCGGTTGTCCAGGCTGACGATCTCCTGCACGAAGGGGATGTGCATGTGCGTGCCTTCGGAAAGGGTCACGCCGTCCTGCACCTTGCCGAGGGTGAGCAGTATGCCGGTGGAGCCGACGGGCACGCGAGCGAAGCTGTTGGCCAGCAGAATCGCGAGCGCCACGATGATGACGACGGCGACGACGCCGTGCTTTGCCAGCTTTTTGAACATTTGTGATTCCTCCGTTTCTTTTGTTGGACAGGGCCCATCGCCCTGCGACGGGATTATTATACCAAATTGGTGGGGCAGGGGAAGCGTTTTTTCATAAAAACCCGCTCCGAACATCCAAAATGTCGCGGGGCGGGTACGTATTTACAAAAACGCGGCCCCGGACGCTCGGGGGCCGCGCCAGATCGCTGACAAAGCCCGCAAACGCAGAAATATCCTGAAAATGGTCTGCTTGGAGGAATTTCCTGCTTCCTGTATCAGAACAGCCTGCAAACTCGGTGACTTACGTCTGTGTAAGCGCCCTCATTTGCAGGCTGTTCTTCCTTGCCTTGCAGGCTTTCTCAACGGCCTGTCAGGATGTTGGATTATTCGTGATCCACCGTGTTCACGGGGGTGATCACCTTGCCGTCCAGGATGGTGAAGCTCACATCGCCGCCGAAGGGATAGTAGGCGAAGGTGGGCTTCTTCGCGCCGTCGGGCACATAGCCGACCACCAGGGCCAGGGAGTAGATGCCCTCCTGATACTGGCTCACATTCAGGGTGATCTGATAGTCGCTGGCAGTGGCGTTCTGGCAGACCGCGCCACTGTGCGGGAGCCCGGAAGCGCCGTCCACCAGGGGCAGCTCGTAACCGACCCTCTGGCCGGAGGCCACCTGGGTCACCACCAGCCAGCTCTTGGCCTGGGCGCCGTCAAAGCCCTCCACGTCCACATAACCATAGCCGCTGACGACCATCAGCTGGTTGTCGTCGGGGGAGGAGACGTAGCAACCGGTGATGCCGGTCTTGCCGTTCTCAGAGGCGGTGGAAGGCAGGTTGGGCAGGTTGGTCATCGGCACGGCCGCGGAACCCGCGGGCAGCGGGGTGGGCTCGGGCGTCGGCTCGGGCGTGGGCTCGGGGGTGGGTTCGGGCGTCGGCTCGGGGGTGGGCTCGGGCGTGGGCTCCGGCGTGGTGGTCAGATCCACCTCGTCCTCGGGCAGGTCAAACTCCGAACCGCCCTCATCCGGCTCCTCCTCGGGCAGCTCCGGCTCCGGCGTGGTCTCCACATAGGGACGCATCGTGGTCTCGGGGTCCACCTGGTCGGAGTAGTCCAGCTTTGCCAGCGCGAAATAAATCACGGCCAATATGATGAACAGTATGATCAAACCAATGATGAAATAGAGCACGGCAAGGCCCTTGGCCTCGCGCTTGCGACCCTTCTTTAGCATGTCCAGTCCCTCCAAATCATTGCGTGAATCCAGTTATGGCTTTCCTATCATAGCAACCATAATCATAATTCACCCGCAGTGGCCTTGTCAATGACTATGGGGGAAATGTAGAAATAAAGTTACAATATAAGAGGGAACAGGGGACGGGGAACAGGAATATCGGCTGTGGCAGATCCCGCAGGGGC
>CAMVBO010000161.1 GCA_947165745.1 uncultured Clostridia bacterium
CTCGCGGAAGCCCGCGCCCTCGTCCACGGTGTCGGGCAGGATGGTCACGTTGCCCATGCCGTTGGTCCAGGGGCTGTAGGTGGCGCGCTTGTCGGGATCGAACTTCACCAGGCCGTCCTCCAGGGTGTAGTGCACGCCCTCGACGCCGTAGTTCATCAGGGTCATCAGGGTGGGATCGCTGTTCAGCAGGGCCAGGAACTTGAAGCTCTCGACCGGGTGCTCGCTGGCGGTGGAAATGGCCATCATGGCGCCCTGGGAGGCGGTGGTGTCCACATAGGGCTCGGTGCAGGGCACGAAGGCGACCTCGATGCCGCGGTCGATCTGCTTCTCGTATCCGAAGGAATAGCTCTGGGTGCCGATCAGATAGTCGCCGGTCAGCTGGGCGTTGGTGCGGGTGTCGTTGCTGGTCTCGGCCACGGCCAGGGCGGGATTCACATAGCCGGCCTCGTAGTACTCGTGCATCTTCTCGACGAACTTCTTGTATTCCTCGGTGGCGAACTTGTTGAGCATCACGTTGCCATAGGGGCCCTCGGCGGAGACGTCGTCCTGGTTCAGGTACAGGCTCAGCAGGTTGGTGCTGCCGGAATCGCCGGCCACGATGATGGAGCCGGTCACCATGCGCTCCAGCACCATGGGCTCCACCAGGAAGGGATAGAAGGCATCGCCCTTTTCCTGCTTGGCCTTGGCGAACAGTTCGCCGAAGTCATAGAAGCTCATGGCCTTGAAGTCGTCCAAAGTGTAGCCCAGCTCGGTGAGCAGGGTCACGTTCACGTCCCAGGTGTTCTGGGTGGCGGTATCCTTGAAGCCGTTGACGGCGTAAATGCCCTTGCCCTCGGCGCCTTCGATGGTGGCGGCCTGCATCAGGCTCTCGGGGATGGCAGCGGTCAGGTCCGCGCCGTACTCGGCGATCAGGTCATCCAGCTTCACGAAGTAGCCGTCCTTGGCGTACTTGTTGTATTCATCCGCGCTCCAGGAGCAGGTGAACACCATGTCGATGCTGCTGTCGCCGGTGGTCAGGGCGTCGGTGGCCTTCTGGTCGAAATCGCCCCAGGTGCCCCAGACAACTTCCAGCTTCGCGCCGACCTTGTCCGCGATGTAGGCGTTCACGGCTTCCAGGACTTCGGTGTCGTCGGTCACGTTGCTGCCGTGGAACATGATGGTGATGGTGGGCAGGTCCTCCGCCAGCGCGAAGCTGGAGGCGGTCAGGATCATGGCCAGGGCCAGGATCAGGGCAAACACTTTCTTCATGGGAATATCCTCCTTCTATTTGCAGACGGGCAATGCCGTCGTGCGATTCACTTTAATCGGGTGCGGCGGCGCGTACGCCGCGCCCGAAGGTAATTTTCCAGGCGGCAAATCCCATTTGCCAGATGGAAAATTCCTGCCTTGCAGATTTTGCGGCCAGACGACCCGACAGGGTCTCAAGCAAAATCTGTCAGGGGGTGGCAGCGGCGGGGGAAGGATTCCCCCGTCCACCGGGCGTCAGCCCTTCACCGATCCCACCGTTAGTCCTGCGACGACATAGCGCTGGAAGAAGGGATAGGCGCAGGCGATGGGCACGACGATGAACACCACCAGGGCCATCTTCAGGCTCTGACTGGGCAGGCTGCGGGCGGCCTTGGCGGCCTCCGCGCCCAGCATGCCGGCGTTCTTCGCCAGGAAGTCGGCGTTGCGCTGCATGCGCATCAGCAGGTATTGCAGCGGAATGACGTCCATGTTCTTGGTGATGTACAGCAGCGACAAGAACCACTCGTTCCAGAAGGCCAGCGCGTTCAGAAGCGCGATGGTGGCGATGGCCGGCTTCACCACCGGCAGCACCACCTGGACCAGCGTGCGGTACTCCCCCGCGCCGTCGATGGTGGAGGCCTCGATCAGCTCCCGGGGCACGGTGGTCTGGAAGAAGGTGCGCATCACGATGATGTTGAAGGGGTTGAACAGCAGCGGCACGATCAGCGCGGCGTAGTTGTCGCTCAGACCAAGCATCTGCTTGCACACCACCACGGTGGGCACCAGGCCGCCGCCGAAGATCATGGTGAAGAAGCTCATAAAGTTGAACAGGTTGCGGTACCTGAAGTCCTTTCGATAGAGCGGGTAGCTGTAGAGGATGCAGATGATCACGCTCAGCGCCGTGCCCACGACGGTAATCAGGAAGGAATTGAAGTAGCTCAGCCACAGCTGGCGGCCCAGCGCGAACACGTAATCATAGGCCTGGGTGGACCAGCTCAGCGGCGCGAAGGAATAGCCGATCTGGCGGATGCTGTCCTCCGACGTGAACGAGATGATGATGACGAACACGAAGGGGATGATGCACAGCAGCGCGAACAGCCCCAGGCATATGTGGAACGCCGCCTGCGCCCCCGGGCCAAACGTGTTCAGGCCGGTGTTCCTTTGTCTCTGCGCCTTTTGCATGGTCTTGCCTCCCTTGAGTCAAAGGGGAATCAGGAATGGGGAATTGTGGTGCAAATCCCTGCGGGATTTGTTTGATTGAGGAGAGGCCAGATTGCCACGTCGGGCTTGCGCCCTCCTCGCAATGACGTAGAACGGGGATGATTTGAAATATTTATATAGGAACGTAAGCTTCCAGCCTATGCCACGTCATTGCGAGGCCGAAGGCCGTGGCAATCCGGTTCCCCGGCAAGCTTTAATTCCACACTCCACTCTCTAGAGTGTGTTTCTATAATGAGCCATGTGCAGTTTCGAGTGGATTGGGCTGCATTTCAAGGCGGTTTTCCGCAGGCTTAGTGGCGCTAAGTCAAGGGAAACCAACGCAGAAATGCAGTTCAAGGCGCCGAAAATGCATCTTGGGGAATTTAGAAACACACTCTAAAACAGCGAGCTCTCCGGGTCGATCTTTCGCACGATCAGGTTGGTCGTCACGATGCAGAGGCATCCCACCACGCTTTGCAGCAGGCCCGCGGCGGCGCTCATGCCGATGTTGTGGGTGTTGGCGTAGGTGTTGTACACATAGGTGTCGATGACCTGGGTGACCGGGTACAGCGGGCCGGAATTCTGGGGCACGTTGTAGAACAAGCCGAAGTCGGCGTTGAAGATCTTTCCCACGGACATGATCAGCAGGATCACGATCATGGGCCGGATGCCCGGCAGCGTCACGTGCCACACCTGCTGGCGCTTGGTGGCGCCGTCCACGGCGGCGGCCTCGTACAGGGTGGTGTCGATGCCGGTGATGGCCGCCAGGTACAGCACGCTGGAGTAGCCCACGTTTTTCCACAGGTTGGAGACGGTCAATATCAGAGGCCACCAGGCCGTGGTCATGTAAAACTGGGTGGGCTTCAGGCCCAGGCTGCGCTGAATGGAGGGGATCATGCCGCTGGTGGGGTCCAGGAAGGCCAGCACGAAGTAGCTCGCCACCACCCAGCTTAAAAAGTAGGGGAAGAACATCATCGTCTGGTAGGTCTTGGCCATAAAGCGGTTCTTCAGCTCGCTCATCATCACGGCGAAGAGCACCGCGATGACCAGCACCAGCACGATCCACACCGCGTTGTAGAGCAGGGTATTGCGGATCATCCGCATGGTGTTGGTGTTGCTCAAAAACTTGAAGTTTTCCAGCCCCACCCAGTCGGACTTGATCAGGTTGTTCCAAAAGGTGTTGGGCCTCTGGGCCTTGTAGTCCTTGAAGGAGATGATCACGCCCAGCATCGGCAGATAGCGGATCAGCACCAGCCAGATCGCGCCCGGCATGACCATCGTCAACAGCCAGAAGTTCTTGGCATCCCACCGACGCCTGGGCTTCGCCCGGGACGAATTCTCGCGCTGCATGCCGCCGCCTCCCTTCGCTCGTTTTGTTAAGACAAGTATAACAACGCAGCCCGGAAAATGCATCGTTTCCGTTTGGCTTTTGTTGTCTTTGGTTGTGAAGATGCAAAAACGGACAATGCTTTACAGAAATTGTCCGAACGTGCTATAATGATATTAATATAGTTTTAAGGAGGCGCGACCATGGCCGACATCGGCAACTCCAACCGCATCGCCCGGGAGTACATCGACTCCCTGCGCATCGAGACCCGCTACATGGATGCCACCCACCCCACCACCGACTTCACCCTCTACGGCGAGACCTTCACCTCCCCCATTATGACGGCGGCCCTCTCCCACCTGGACCACTTCATGTTCCCCGGCGCGGCGGACGCCCTGGGCCAGGGCGCGGCGGCGGCGGGCGCGGTGCTGTGGTACGGCATGGCCGAGGATGAGGAGATCGAGCGGCTGAACGGCTTTGGCGCGCGGATGATCGAGATCATCAAGCCCTATGCCGACCGGGATTTGATCTATAAAAAAATCGCCCACGCCGAGGGCCTGGGGCTGCTGGCCGTGGGCGTGGACATCGACCATCCCTTCTCCGAGGACGGCGGCGCGGACGTCATCGACGGCACGCCCATGGCCCCGCTGCGCACGGCGGAGCTGATGGACCTGTGCAAGGCGACAAAGCTGCCGGTGATCGTCAAGGGCGTGCTCAGCCGCCGGGACGCCGAGCGCTGCCTGGTGGCCGGCGCGCGGGGCCTGGTGCTCAGCCACCACAACAACCGCATCGAATACGCCGTGCCGCCGCTGGCCATGCTGCCGGAGATCGCGGCCATGGCCCAGGGCGTGCCGCTGTTCGTGGACTGCGAGATCAAGACCGGCATGGACGCCTTCAAGGCGCTGTCCCTGGGCGCGAAGGGCGTGTGCATCGGCAGGCCGCTGATGACCGCCATCAAGCAGGGCGGCGCGGACGGCGTGCGGGACTACCTGCTCAAGGCCAACGACGCACTGAAGAAGGCCATGGCCTACACCGGCACCGGCGACCTTTCGCAGATGGACCCGACGGTGATCCGGCGGGTGTAGGGAAAGGCTATGAGCGCCCCCTCTCGCGCGGCAGGCGGAGAGGGGGCGCTCATATAACAAAAAGCCTTCCCCGTTGAGGAAGGCTCACCACCGGCTGTCCCGGGTCGCGAAGCCGCGCTCGTCCGGCTCGACGGGGATGTCCCTGGCCTCCATGCGCTCCACACGCACGTACAGGCCCCGCTCGATCATCTGGATCACCCGGTCGATCTGTTCCTCCGTGCCCTGAATCTCCATGGACACGGTGCCGCCCACGTCGTTGCGCACCCAGCCCGTGGCCCCCA
>CAMVBO010000162.1 GCA_947165745.1 uncultured Clostridia bacterium
CACCGAGATGCTGACCGACGAGGGCTTCAGCGAGGGTGAGCGCACGCTGCTGCTGTGCTGCGAGGAGGGGGAGGAGGAGTACGACCCCGAGGTGCTCAAGCAGAGCAACACCGTGCTGGTCAGCCTGGACGACGTGAAGCAGATCGCCGGCAAGCGCCTGCTGCGCATGAACCGGGAGCACCAGCCCGAGCGCGTCATCATCGAATACAACGCCACCTGGCTGATGGAGAGCCTGTACGCCGCCGAAAAGCCGGACAGCTGGGCGCTGGCCCAGATCATCGACCTGGTGGACGCCCAGACCTTCGAGCTGTACCTGAAGAACATGCGCAAGTACATGGCCGACGGTTTGAAGGAGGCCGACCTGGTCATCTTCAATCGCTGCGACGAGACCAGCCGCAAGAGCCCCTGGCGCCGCGCGGTGAAGGGTCTGAACAGCGGCACCCGCATCTTCTTCGAAAACCTGGACGGCACCACCGACGACGGCGTGGCCGACGAGGACCTGCCCTATGACGTGAAGGCCAACCCCATTGAGATCGGCGACGAGGACTTCGGCACCTTTTACCTGGACGCGCTGGAGCACCCGGACCGCTATGACGGCAAGCACATCCACGCCCGGGGCCGCGCCTTCCGCATGGACGACATGCCCAAGAATTGCTATGTGTTTGGCCGCCACGTGATGACCTGCTGTGCCGAGGACATCGGCGGCATCGGCTTCCTGTGCCAGTACAACGGCCAGCCGCCCAAGACCAACGACTGGATCTTCGTGGACGCCAAGGCCGAGAAGAGCTTTAGCCCCCTGCACAACGCCGAGGCCATCATTCTCATTGAGGAGAAGGTGACCCCCGCCAACCCGCCGAAGGAAGAACTGGTGTATTTTAACTGATGGATCGCCGCGGTCGGCCGACTCACCGCGGGCCAGGGCCTTTCGGCGATAAACCGATATTATTGTCGTCTGATTTCGACAAAAATATGATTTTTGGGCTTGCTTTTGACGAAGGATTGTGTTAAAATGCACTATGCATGGTGAGGGAGGTCCTGTTTATGAAGCGCAGAGTTTTGATGATGGTTTTATCCGCCCTCTTGGTCGTCTCCATGCTGTTGGCGCCGGCGAGCGCCCTGGCAGCCTCCAAGAAAACGGTTCCGATCATGAAAGTGACGGTGGACGGCGCGCGCGTGCGCAAGGGTCCGTCTTCGTCCTATGATGTGATCGTCAGCGTGAAGAACGGCGCAAAGCTGTTCTATCTGGGCGCCGGAAAGAACTCCTTTTGCAAGGTGCGCACCGACCACGGCGTGGTGGGCTACATGTACAAGGGCTTCCTGAAGTCCTATGGCGCCTGCTATCAGAACCAGGTCTATTGTGCCAGCAAGCGGGTCAAGGTCTACAAGAAGGCCTCCACCAAGTCTTCGGGCAAGACCACGCTGTCCAAGGGCCAGCACGTGATCGTCTACCAGGTCAAGGGCAGCTGGGCCTACATCAAGACCCTGGGCGGCACCGGCGGCTATGTGAAAAAGAGCGCGCTGAAAAAGGCAAAATAAGCAGTAAAATCAAAAGAACCGCGAAAGCGGTTCTTTTTTTGTGCCTGCGCGCGACGGCGGGCCGCTTGTTTCGGCTCGGAAAAGGCGCATCAAGGGCGCGGCGCGCCGCTCCCAATTCCGACAGAGATGTCACAAGCTGTCGTTTTTTTGTTCCGCAATTCTCGAATTGCCCGCCTTGTTTTGGGCCGGGGCAGGGCTTATAATGACACCAGAAACTGGTAATAGGCCATCACTGGAGGAATGTGACATGAAGAATCGCTGGATTGCGACCCTGGTGCTGCTGGCGCTGGCGCTGGCCGCGCTGCTGCCCGCTGCGGCGATTGCGGAGCCCATCGTCCTGAGCATGACCATGGGCATAGATGAAACCTATCAGATCAAGACCTCGGCCATCACGGGCGCGGAGGGCAAACAGCTGATGTTCGCCACCTCCAATAAGAAGGTGGTCTCGGTGTCCGCCGACGGCCTGATTACCGCCCACAGGACGGGCACCGCGAAGATCGCCGTGGGCTATGACGACACGGCGCTGGCCGTGTGCACGGTGAAGGTGCTGGGCAAGCCGAACAGCCTGTCCATGTCCCGGAAGAACCTGGTGCTGAACGTGGGCGAAACCGGCCAGCTGACGGCCAGGCTGCCGAAGAAGACCGGCTCGATCATCACCTATGAAAGCAGCGACCCCGCCGTGGCCACCGTGTCCGCCGACGGCAATGTGACCGCCGTGGCGGCGGGCCACGCCGTGGTCACCGCGAAGACCTACAACGACAAGACCGCCGGCTGCGCGGTGATGGTGCTGGCCGGCAAGGCGCCCGCCACGCTGGACGCCGGCATCGAGGCCCTGCCGCTTCAGGTGAAGGAGTCCTTCAAGCTGGCCCCCGTCGTGGAAGACGGCGCGGAGGCCGTGTTCGCCTATTCCTCCTCCAACAAGCGCATCGCCACCGTGAACGCCGACGGCGTGATCACCGCCAAAAAGCGCGGCAAGGCAAAGATCACCGTCATGGCTCACAACGGCCTGACTGCCACCGTGAATGTGACGGTGAGCGCGAAGCGGACGAATCTCTACAGCGCGCTGACCGACAAGCCCAAGACCTTCCTCAAGACGGTCAAGAAGCTGAAGATGCGCAGGGGCTCTGCCGACAACAGCGCGGAAAGCGTGATGTACTACAACAGCCAGGCGGCGCTGATTATGACGGCAAATTCCTGCCAGGTCACGCTGATTCCCGCCAACAAGCCGAAGTACAGCATCCTGGGCCTGGACGGCAGCATGTCCGTGGAGCTGGCCACCATGAAGCTTTTGAACAACGGTTGGATGCTGGTTGGCACCAAGAACGTGGACGGCGTGGACGTGCGCGCCTATGCCAGGGAGGGAGACCTCACCCATCTCATCGCCATTTCCGCCGAGGGCAGCGCGCTTCGCAGCATCGACGCCTTCTGGCTCTGGAACAGCGACGCCGAATAGGGGAGCGGAGCCAAGCAGGGCGGCGGGGCATTGTCCCCGCCGCCCTGCTTCGCCTTCCCGGGCGTGTCGCGGCCTTTGCGGGAAATTCAAACAACCATAAAACAACACAAATTAGGTTGACGTTTTCATATTTATTGAGTATAATGGTAAGCTGTATGATATATGCTGACATGGCTGTGTCCACAGCCAATAGCAGGGAGGACAGACCGAATGAAGAAGAGTCTCATCAAACTGGTGATCGTCGCGGTGCTCATCGTCGTCGCGGCGGTGCTGGCGCTGAACGGCTTGCATTTCGCAAACAGCCCGCGCTATCTGAAGCCCGTGGCTGAAGCCATCAGCCTTGGCTTGGATCTGCGCGGCGGCGTCTCCACGGAGTACATCGCCACCGATACCACCATGGAAAACTATGAAAGCCTGCTGGAGGGCACGGTTTCCGCGCTGCGCACCCGCCTGACCAACGCCGGCTTCACCGAGGCAAACGTCGCCATTCAGGGCACCGACCGCATCCTGGTCGAGATCCCGGACGTGGATGACCCCGAAGAGGTCACCCGCATCATCGGCACCCCGGCGCACCTGGAGTTCCGCGACCCCAACGGCAACGTGGTGGTCGAGGGCAAGGACATCCAGCGGGCCCAGGTCCAGTGGACCGACGAGACCCAGACCCGGGCGGGCGTGTTCTTCAGCCTGAACGCCGAGGGCGCCAAGGCCTTTGAAAACGCCACCCGCGAATTCATCGGCCAGTCCATCTCCATCTATCTGGACGACGAGCTGATCTCCGCCCCCACGGTGGATACCGTGATCGCCGGCGGCAGAGGCATCATCACCGGCTCCAAAAAAGAGAGCACCGAGGACTCCATCACCTGGGCCCAGAACCTGGCCATGCTGATCCAGTCCGGCGCGCTGCCGATGGACATCGCCGAGGTTGAGACCCGCGCCATTTCCGCCACCCTGGGCATCGAGGCCATCGACGGCGCCGTGATCGCCGGCATCGTGGGCCTGATCCTGGTGCTGGTGTTCATGCTGGTGATGTACCGGCTGCCCGGCGTGGCCGCCGACATGGCCCTGCTGATTTACGTGCTGATCGTGTTCTACGCCCTGGCCATCACCGGCGCGCAGCTGACGCTGCAGGGCATTGCCGGTATCCTGCTCGGTATCGGCATGGCCGTGGACGCCAACGTGGTCATCTTCGAGCGCTTCCGCGAAGAGCTGAAGGAAGGCCGCACGCCGCTGAACGCCGTGAAGTTCGGCTTCCGCAACGCCGGCCGCGCCGTGCTGGACTCCAACGTGACCACCCTGATCGCCGCCGTGGTGCTGATGATCTTCGGCACCGGCACCATCAAGGGCTTCGCCACCACGCTGATGATCTCCATCATCGCGTCCTACTTCACCGCCGTGCTGATCACCCGCGGCCTGCTGATCCTGATCTGCAAGCTGGGCGTGAACAACCGGAAGCTCTATACGCGCTAAGAGGAGGGAACGAGCATGAAAAAGACGTTTACCGGAAATACGCGCCTGTTCCTCTGCATCTCCGGCGCAATCATCGTCGTGGCGCTGATCCTGCAGATCGCGGGCGTCGGCCTGAACCTGGGCATTGACTTCACCGGCGGCTCCATTCTGAACTACTCCGTCGGCGAGGATTACGACGTGAACGACGTGGAGGCCATTCTGAACGCCTCCGGCTATACCGACAACCAGATCACCAAGGCCGCCCCGTCCGCCGCCTCCAAGGCGCTGCAGGCCAGGCTGGCCGCCGAGGCCGAGGCCGCCGCAGAGGCGCCCGCCGAGGATGCGGAAGCCGCCGAAGTCGCGGAAGAAGCCGCCGAGGCCGCCGAACAGGTCGAAGAGACCGTCGAGGAAGCCGCCGAGACCGTCGAAGAAGCGGTTGAGGCGCCCAAGGCCAGCCTGCTGAACGTCGACAAGTCCGGCATCAAGGCCGACGGCTTGACTGACCTGCAGATTCGCCTGAAGCTGGCGGATGCCACTGCGGGCATGGAAGACACGGTGAAGAACGCCGTGACCAGCGTGGTCTCCGGCGCCAACGAGACCAGCTATCGCACCGCCACCAACCTGGAGATCAGCAACCTGGGCTATGAGCTGACCTACGCGGGCGGCAACATC
>CAMVBO010000163.1 GCA_947165745.1 uncultured Clostridia bacterium
CCTGCTTCCGCAAGGAAGTGGGCGCCCACGGCATCGAGGAGCGCGGCGTCTACCGTATCCATCAGTTTGAAAAGCAGGAGATGGTCGTGGTCTGCAAGCCCGAGGACAGCATGAAGTGGTACAATAAGATGTGGCAGCTGACTGTGGAGTTCTTCCGCAGCATGGACATCCCAGTACGCACGCTGGAGTGCTGCTCCGGCGACCTGGCCGATTTGAAGGTCAAGTCCTGCGACGTGGAGGCCTGGAGCCCCCGCCAGCAGAAGTACTTTGAGGTGGGCTCCTGCTCCAACCTGGGCGACGCCCAGGCTCGCCGGCTGAAGATCCGCGTGAAGGGCGTGGACGGCAAGAAGTATCTGCCCCACACGCTGAACAACACCGTGGTGGCTCCGCCCCGCATGCTGATCGCGTTTCTGGAGAACAACCTCCAGGCCGACGGCTCCATCCGCATCCCCGAGGCGCTGCGGATGTATATGGGCGGGAAGAGCGAAATCCGGTAACACCTGTGCAGGGGCGGCGTCGCGCTGCCCCTGCGTTTATAACGAGAAGGAGGTCACCCCATGGATTTCAGCAAGCTGACAGCGTATCTCGACACCCTCTCCACCGTCGGTGTGCCCGGCTGCGACCTGGCGGTCTACAGGGATCACCGGCCCCTCTACCGCCACCAGGCGGGCTTCCGCGACGCCGCGCTGACCCAGCCCGTCCGGGAAGACGACACCTACAACCTCTACTCGGCCACCAAGGTGTTCACCACCTGCGCGGCCATGCAGCTGATCGAGCGCGGCCAGCTGAGCCTGGACGACGCCGTGGCCGACTACCTGCCCGCCTATGCTCATCTGAACGTGAAGGACGGCGACGGCGTGCGCCCGGCCAAACGGGTGATGACCGTCCGCCACCTGATGAGCATGCAGAGCGGCCTGGATTACAACATGGAGACGGAAGCCATCAACGCGGCCGTCACGGCCCTCGGCCCCGCCGCCACCACCCGTCAGCTGGTGGATGCCAAGGCACAGGACCCGTTGATGTTCGAGCCGGGCACGAACTTCCTCTACAGCCTGAGCCACGACGTGCTGGCGGCGGTGATCGAAGTCGCCTCCGGCAAGCGCTTCTCGGAATACCTGAAGGAAAACATCTTTGACCCGCTGGGGCTGAAGACCATAGGCTTCCTGCCCACGCCGAAAATCGAGGCGCGGCTGGCCGAGCAGTATGTGTTCGACGACGCGCTTAAAAAGCCGGTGCCCATGCCCGCCTACGCCAACAACTATCGCCTGACGCCCCACTACGAAAGCGGCGGCGCGGGCCTGATCTCAGACGTGGCCGACTACATCGCCTTCGCGGACGCGCTGGCCTGCGGCGGCTCCGGCATCCTCTCCCCGGAGATGATCCAGCTGTGGAGCGCCAACCAGCTGGGGCCGAAGGGCCGTGCCAGCTTCGACGAGTGGAAGCGGCTGGGCTACTCCTACGCCCTGGGCGTGCGCACCCGGGTGAACACCGCCATCGGAGGTCGGGGCCAGATCGGCGAATTCGGCTGGGACGGCGCGGCCGGGGCCTGGGCCATGATCGACCCGGTCAACCACCTGTCCGCCTTCTTCGCCATGCACGTGCGCAACTTCGGCTACTGCTACGACGTGATCCACCCGAAGATCAGGGATCTGATCTACGAGGCGGTGGAATAAAAAAGCAGTTCATCCCGGGCAGACACGGGATGAACGCAATGAAGCAGGGGATTGTCGTTGAAAGATCCTTCACTTCGCTCAGGATGACAGGTTTCGTGCGGTGTCACCCTGAGCGAAGCGAAGGATCTTTGCGTTTTGTATTCTCACTTATCCCCCATGTATTCCTCCAGCGTCTGGCCGGTCTTCCACATCCGGGTGGCCGCGTCCACGCCCACATAGCGATAGTGCCAGGGTTCGTAGCTGATGCCGGTGATGTCGGACTTGTTGGCGGGATAGCGCTGGATGAAGCCATACTCGTGGGCATGCTGCATCAGCCAGGAGTACTGCGGCGTGCTCTCAAAGCCCTCGTGCGTCTCCACGGTCACGTCGAAGGCCAGGCCGGTCTGGTGCTCGCTGGCGCCGGGCTGCTGGGCCTTGCCCGGCTCGCTCTGGGCGTAGACCTCCTGCTGGCGCTGGTAGCTGCGATAGCCGCTGGTGACGATGTAGCCGTTCATGTCCGCCTCTTCGGCGGCGTGGAACATCTGCTCCATGGCCTCGTAGGTGGGCCGGGTCAGATAGATCTCGCTCGACGCCATGCGGAAGGAATGGCGCTGCTGGTACAGGTTCACCAGCTCGTCCGGCACGTAATCCGCATCCAGTCTGTGCCTCTCGTTCACCAGCAATATGTTCCCGTGGTACTCGGTGGAGCGCACGCCGAAGTGCCAGCCCAGGCCGAACGCCCCCGCCAGCATCGCCACCGCGATGACGGCGACCAGGATGTACCGTCCCCTGGAAGGTCTGTATTTCTTTTTCTTAGCCATGTTTGCCTCTCTTGTACGGGTCTGCCGTTCCCTCGGTTCTTCCATTTTATATTATCCTCTCGTTCCGTCCTTGTCAACCCATTGACAGGGCGACTTTTCCCTGCTATAATGCAATCATCCAAGGAAAGGCAGGTCTACGTCGACTGATGAGGAAGAGCAACTGACATCCGGCGCAAAAATGGAACACCCCGGTCACGCGATCGAGGTGAAGTTTTGCCGCCGTTTGGAGGTTGCGTTTTTTGCACAGCCAGGCGCTCCGCGCCCCGGATTGCGGCATTGATATGTGTTTTTGCGCTCCCTCCCCGGCGGGAAGGAGTGTATTTTTATGCCGAAGATTCTATTGGAAGGCACAAACATCGTCAAGCGATACGGCGAAAAGTCGGTGCTGAACATCGACCGTCTGACGATCTACGACGGCGAGCGCGTGGGCCTGATCGGCGAAAACGGCGCGGGCAAGTCCACGCTGCTGGCGATCCTGGCCGGCGAGCTGGAACCGGATGCCGGAACCATCCGCCGCCACGGAACCGTGGCGATCATCCGCCAGTCCGGGGAAACCCGGCTGAGCGCGGACGCCCGCACCGCCTCCGAGTTCCGCGCTCCGGACGCCCGGGAGGGCCTCTCCGGCGGCGAGCGCACCCGGCGACGCATCGCGGGAGCCCTGTCGGCGGGGGCGGCGCTGCTGCTGGCGGACGAGCCCACCACCGACCTGGACGCCGCGGGCGTATTAAAGCTGCGGCAGCGGCTGGCGGAGCACCCCGGCGCGCTGATACTGGTGAGCCACGACCGGGCATTGCTGAACGATCTGTGCGGGCGGATCTGGCAGCTGGAGGACGGCAGTATCACCGACTTCCCAGGCGGCTACAATGCCTGGCAGGCCGAACAGGAGCGCCGCCGCGCCCGCCAGCAGTTTGAATACGACCAGTATCGTGCCGAACAGTCCCGCCTGAAAGCCGCCATACAGCAGAAGGCTGAGTGGGCAGCCTCGGTCAAGAAGGCCCCCAAGCGCATGGGCAACAGCGAAGCCCGGCTGCACACCCATGAATACACCAACTCGGTACTGCGCCAGAGCAGCGCCAAGCGCAAGCTGGAAGGTCGGTTGGACCGCCTGGAGGTGAAGGAGCGGCCGCGGGACCTGCCGGTGATTCGGATGGCGCTGGGCACGTCGCGGCCCATATCGGCCAGGACGGCGCTCACGGCCCGCTGCGAGGCGCTGATCGCCGGGAACAGGACGCTGCTGGCGGACGCCGGTCTCACCCTGCCCACCGGCTCCCGGACCGCGCTGCTGGGCGACAACGGCTGCGGCAAGACCACGCTGCTGCGCGCCCTGCGCGGCGAGCCCGGCATCGGCACCCGGTTCTTGGGCGACATCCGGCTGAACCCCGGTGCGCGCCTGGGCTGGTTCGACCAGGATCACGAGAGGACGCTGGATTTGAACGCCACGGCCCTTGAAAACGCCATGGCGGACACATCCCTTCCCCAATCCGACGTGCGCACGGTGCTGGCGCGGCTGAACCTGCGGGGCGACAATGTGTTCAAGCCCGTCCGGGTGCTCTCCGGCGGCGAGCGGGCCAAGCTGGCGCTTGCGAAGCTGCTGGTGTCGGACCACAACATCCTGTTCCTGGACGAGCCCACCAACCACCTGGACCTGTTCGCCATGCGGGCGCTGGAGGAGCTGCTGTCGGGCTACGGCGGCACGCTGCTGTTCGTCAGCCACGACCGGGCGTTCATCCGGGCGGTGGCCACGCGCGTCCTGACGCTGCGGGACAGTCAGCTGACCGCGTTCGAGGGGAGTCTCGACCAGATGGAGGCCGAGCGGAACCGCGACCGCGCGGCGGAGGATCGACAGCTGCAAATCACGGCCATGGAAATGCGCCTGGCCGCCCTGGCCGCGCGAATGTCCGCCCCAAAGAAGGGGGATAAGCCGGAGGCGCTTAACGAGGCGTATGAAAAGCTGGCCGGGCAGCTGCGGGAAATAAAGGGAAGGAATTAGAGTGTGTTTCTAAAATCCTGAACATGCATTTTCGGCGTCTAAGGCTGCATTTCTGTGTTGCTTTTCCTCGACTTGCAACCAGTAAGCCTTCGGAAAATCGCCTTGAAATGCAGCCTGATACGCTCGAAACTGCACATCCCGGACTTTAGAAACACACTCTAGCGAGGCTGGAGCCGGGATCAGGGGCCGTGAATGATCAGGGCCCGCAGGGGCGGATGAGGTCGTTTCGGATCGACGGCGCGCTTGTCCTTAACGACCTTATCAGTCATGCTTCGCGTGCCAGCTTCCCCGAGGGGAAGCCTTTGGGGAAGCTGGCGACAGCCACTATTCCCAAACGCCTGGCTGCCCTGCGCCTTCAGGGCCGCTCTCCAGTCCGCCAGTGTCCAATACGGTATCCCAACTGCACCGCTGCCTGCTTCATCCCGATTTCGTCCGACAGTCGTACCACTTCTTCCTTGAAGCTCTTTTTATAGGTTGCCATCTTCCTGGGGTTCTTATTCTATCACTTCCTGGTGATTACTGCGACTGTACGATTATGATACCATTCCAGCTGTCTCAGAACACATTTGAGGCAGTTTTTTTGGTTCTTCACGGAAAGTTGTGGGATTGACAGAAACGAGGTAGACAAAAGGAGCATGAAAGA
>CAMVBO010000164.1 GCA_947165745.1 uncultured Clostridia bacterium
AACCACAAATCCTCGCCGCCCTGCAGCACGAAGGTCCGGAACCCGAGGACATACCCTTCGGCGGCGCAATCGAGGATCTCCCGCGGAGTCAGGCGATAACGCTTCACATTGCCATTGCTTCGGCGGATGCCGCAGTACAGGCAGTCGTTTTTGCAGATGTTGCTGATTTCGATTAGCCCCCGGGTGAATACCGCGTCGCCGTAGATCGCCTTGCGAACCGCCACGGCCCTCTCCGACAAAAGCGCGGCGGCCTCGTCGTCCCGGCTATCGATCAGCTCGGCATACTCCGCCTCTTCCAGCCTGTGTTCCCGAGCCAGCCGCTCGATCATCTCCCGCGTCCGTCCGTTCATGCTTCGCCTCCAAGCAACGCGTGCACCGCCGGGAGGGGACGCAGGCTGCGCTCCAGCGCGCCTGTCATGCGGGCGATGGCGGTGCCGTAGTTGGTGAAGGGCACCCCCTGGGAAAGCGCCTGGTTCATGCGGTATTGCACCACGGTTTCCGTCAGCATGCAGCCGCCGCAGTGGATCACCAGCCTGTAGGGCGATAGGTCCTCCGGGAATTCCCGACCGGAGCAGGTCTCGATGTTCAGATCTGCGCCGACGTGCCGGCAAAGCCAGCGGGGAATTTTCACCGTGCCGATGTCGTTGCACTGGCGGTGGTGGGTGCATCCCTCGGCCATCAGCACATGGTCGCCGCTTTTCAGGCTGTCCATCGCCGCAACGCCCGCCACCGCCGCCTCCAGAAATCCCTTGTACCGGGCCATCAGTATGGAGAAGGAGGTGAGGGGAATGTCGTCCGGCACGATTTCGTTCACCGCGCGGAAAGCCTGGCTGTCGGTGACGACCAGCGCCGGGTTCTCCTTCAAGCTGTCCAGCGCCCGACGCAGCTCCGTCTCCCGGCACACGACCGCCTGCAAACCCGAATCCAGCAGATCGCGCACGGCCTGCTGCTGGGGCAGGATCAGTCGGCCCTTCGGCGCGGATTCGTCGATGGGGCAGACCAGTATCGCCGTCTCTCCCGGCTTCACAAGGTCGGAAAGCAGCTTCTTTTCAGCGTGGCTTGGGATGATACGCGCAAGCGCTTCCTTAAAGGCCTGAATGCCCGCACCGGTGAGGGCGCTGACGGACATTGTGTCCCTCGCGGCAGGCAGGGCGGAGGGGGAATCCGCCTTGTTCCAGGCGATCAGGAAGGGCAAGCCTCGCGCCTTCATCCATTCGACCAGTTTGACGTCCGAGGGCTGGAAACCTGTTTCACCGTCCACCACCAGCACCGCCGCGTCGCAGCGGTTCAGCGCGTCCGTGGTGCGCGCCACGCGCAGGCGGCCCAGGTCGCCATCGTCGTCGTAACCGGGCGTGTCGATGATGACCACCGCCCCCAGAGGCAAAAGCTCCATGGCCTTGTAGACCGGATCGGTGGTCGTCCCGCGCACGTTGGAAACGATTGCCAGCGCCTGGCCCGTCACGGCGTTGACCAGGCTGGATTTTCCGGCGTTGCGACAGCCGAAGAAGCCAATGTGCGCACGCTCGCCGGAAGGGGTTGAATTCATGCTCATAGCGTTGTTCTCCATGTCTGTTTTCGGCAAAGCGTCTCGCCCTTTGCCGGATCGCGGAGCGTATGTCTTCTTTGACAGTCTGTCCGCAAATCGCGCAAAACAAAAGTGCCGCCGCACCCCAAAGGGATACGGCGGCACAGCGTATGAACCCGCGAACGGGCCGGCGCCAATCATCGTATCTTTCGCCTCAAGTTTTGCGTTTCGGCGTCCGGGGTTGCGGTATACTATTGGATTGTCAGGGTCGTTCAAACGTTGCTGTAGGTCGCCTTGGCGTTGATGCCCTGGATGCGGCCCAGCGCGCCGGTGAGGGCGTTAATGCTGTCGCCGGGAGCGTCGATGGCCACGCAGATGAGGTTCACGCCCTTGGCGCGGTAGGGGATGCCCATGCGTCCGATGATAAACTGCCCGTACTGGTGCAGCAACTCATTCAGCGGCGCGACGGCGCTCTCCTGCTCCACAATGATACTGATGACGGCCACACGATTGTCCATGTCAATCACCTCCTGTGTATCATAACCGATGGGCAAGGGGAAATCAAGTAAAATTTCCGGATGATTGGGGTCGACCGCTGGTTTATGCTCTCTCCACGGGACAACCCAGCGGCCTTCGGGCGTGTCTTATCCTTGGCTGCGTCCGGGCAGACTGTCAATTCCGGATCGCCTCGTCATAAAGCGCCTCCAGCAATTCAAGGCTCACGGAGCCCGCCTTGTTGTACACCACCTCGCCGCGGGGATTGACCACGATGGTCTGGGGCAGCAGCGGCGATCCGCCCACGGCGTTGAATATGGCGTCGTCCGGGCCGTCCACGGCGAAGTGGATCGACCAGCCCTTGTCGGATAGGTAAGCCGCCACATCGTCCGTCACCAGCGACGAGTGGACCGCAAGGACTTCGACCTCCGGATGCGCCTGCCTGAACGCGTCAAATTCCGGAAGCTCCTTCACGCAGGGGGCGCAATAGGTGGCCCAAAGGTTGATCAGCACCACCTGGCCGCGATGCTCAGAAAGCGTGAATCGTCCGCCGCCGATCAGCTCCGCCTGAATGTCCGGCAGCTGCTCGCCCGCCTCATGGCCCAGGGGCGCGTCGCTGACGACAGGCGCTTCGACATGCTTCGCCGGCCAGTTGAAGCCCACGAGCGCCGCGATCAAAGCGACCGTCGCGATGACCCTCAAGGCGACGCGGGGCTTTTTACGTGCCGATCCCTTCAGCACGGCCTTGCCGCAGCGCAGCGTTATCGCGCCTTGGGCGCACGCGCCGATGCACTTGCCGCATTGGATGCACTCGTGGTCGCCGACGCGCCTTACATCCATCTGGCAGTGCCGCACGCAGGCCCCGCAGCCGTTGCAGCGGTTCTGATCCACGCGCACGCCCACCAGCGCAAAGCGATTGAACAGCCCGTAGATGGCCCCAAGCGGACAGAGGAAGCGGCAGAACACCCGGTACACGAACATGCTGCCGACGATCACCAGCGCGAGGATGATCGCCTTCCTGACAAACACCGCGCCCAGCATGGAGCTCAGCTCCGCGTTTTTCGGATGCAGCAGCAGCGCCACGGCTCCCTCCAATGTCCCGGCTGGGCAGATGTACTTGCAGAACCCGGGAAGGGGCAGGTCTCTGAACAGGCCAAAGTAAAGGGGGATGGCCGCGACAAACACCGCCAGGATGGCGTATTTCAACCAGCTCAACGCCCGGGTGATCCGGCTCTTCTTCAATTTCGGCGTGGGCAGCTTGTGCAGCAGCTCCTGAATGAGCCCAAAGGGGCAAAGCCAGCCGCAGACCGTTCGCCCCAGGATCACGCCGAACAGCGCCAGCATTCCCAAAACATACCAGCCCGCACGGTGTCCGGTGGACGCCAGCGCGTTTTGCAGCGCGCCCAGCGGACAAGCGGCCACCGCGCCGGGACAGGAATAGCAGTCCCGGCACGCACAGCGCCTTGGCGTTGCCGGTGTAGATCTCCCCCTGTATAAAGCCCTTCAGATGGGCGTTGTAGAGCAGCGCGGCATAGAGCTGTGACAGCCTCCGCGCAGAGGGCAGGTGCGACCTGAACCCATCCATGATCTTAGCCAAGGCCGATACACTCCGTACAGATATTTATTGCCTTATAAAGCACGTCCCGCAGGCCGCCGTTCAGAATGCCGGCCACGATCAGCGCAAGAGCGACGACAATCAGCGCCGCGCGAATCAGGTTGATGCGCCTTGCCATGTCATTCCCTCGTCAAATACACGTACAGCCAGTTTCCTCCCGCGCCGTCGAACACTTCCTCGTAATCCGCGTCGAAGCTGTAGCCCTCGGGCGCCTTCAAAATCTGCAGGTGATAGCTCTGTGGCTTTCCAGCGAAGCAGATCGCGCCGTCCTCGTCGGAGACTCTGGGTTCACAGGTGGTATCCGTACAGAAGTTCACATAGACGCAGGGGATGGGATTGCTGTCCTGATCGCAGACGTATACGTTGTAGGCCACGGCGGGGGTGCCGTCGTAGCCGTCGGAGAGGAAGTAGTCGGCCAGGGCCTTGAACTGGGTCCCTACAAAGAACGCGCCCCGCTGGTAAAAGCCCAGATTGCCGCTCTTGTCGATGAACAGCGTGGTGGGGTAAGCTGAAAGACGCGCGTACTCGATGATCCCGGTGCCGTTGGCGGCGCCCATGGGGAAGGTCAGCCCCAGACCGGCCCTGTAATCCGAGATGATCTCATCCGTGTCGCGGGCCTCTCCGGACACGGCTACGATCTCCATCCGGTCGGACAGCGTCTCATAAACCGCTTCCATCTCCGGAAACTCCATGCGGCAGGGAGGGCACCAGGAGGCAAAGATGTTCAGCACCACCAAATCCTTGTCTGCCAGAAGGCCGGAAATGGTCAGCGTCTCGCCGTCGCAGGTGGTGACGGCAAAGTCCGGCACGGGCGTTCCCGTCAGGCCGGCAGGCTCGGCCAGCGCGCCAAAGCCCAGCGTCAGCGCCGCCAGAAGAATGATCGAAAGCACTTTTTTCATGGGGTAAGCTCCTTTATACATTATTGACATCACCATTATAACATGATTGTCGGCGTCATTGTCTTCGACAGTCGCCGACCCGGCCAACCGTCCTTCGGGCCGGCTGCTTAATCATTATAACATATCGCGCAAGCCCTTTGTGCAAAAAATTGCCGCATACCGCCACATATCCCTGAAAACACCAGCGCAATTCCTTTGATTCTTAACACACTTACGGTATACTGAAACTACGAATACACACGGGGGACACCTGCATTGAACAAGGCCAAGAAACAACCGACGACCGAGAAGAACCAGAGCACAATCGAAAAGCTGCCGCTGCTGCCGCTGCGGGGCGTGGTCGTGTTTCCAAATACCGTCATCACCATTGACGCCGCCAGGGACCGTTCCATCGCCGCGCTGGTTTCCGCCGCTGAGAGCGAAGACCAGGGCGTCTTTGTGGTCGCCCAGCGGGACAGCCTGGTGGAGCACCCCGGCATCGAAGATCTTTACACCATGGGCACCATCTGCGTGGTCAAGCAGCTGATGCATCTGCCGGAC
>CAMVBO010000165.1 GCA_947165745.1 uncultured Clostridia bacterium
CGAGGGCGTGGACAAGACCGGCGAGCAGTTTGACAAGGTGGTCGTGGGCTATGTGGTGAGCTGCGTCGATCATCCCAATTCGGACCATCTGCACATCTGCATGGTGGATGTGGGCGAAGCCGAGCCCATCCAGATTGTCTGCGGCGCTCCGAATGTGCACGCGGGCATGCGGGTGGCGGCGGCGCTGGACGGCGCGCACCTGCCCGGAGCCGGCAGTGCCGGTCCCATTAAGATCAAGAAGGGCAAGATGCGGGGCGAGGTGTCCATGGGCATGCTGTGCTCCGGCCCGGAGCTGGACGTTCCGGCGGGCCTGTATCCCCACATCGGCGAGGCGGGCATCATTGAAATCTTCGAGGATGTGAAGCCCGGCACCGATGTCAAGGAGGTCTTCGGCCTGGGTGACGACATCATCGACTTTGAGATCCTGGCCAACCGCCCGGACTGCCTGAGCGTGTGGGGCCTGGCCCGGGAATCCAGCGCGGTGCTGGACGAGCATTTCGTGATGCCGGAGATCGCTGTGGAGGAGGCCGGTCAGGGCGCCTTTGACGACTACGCCAAGGTGGAGGTCAAGGACGAGGAAGCCTGCCAGCGCTATTGCGCGCGGGTCATCACCGACGTGAAGATCGGCCCCAGCCCCAAGTGGATGCGGGAATACCTGTACGGCGCGGGCGTGCGGCCCATCAACAACATCGTGGACATCACCAACTTCGTCATGCTGGAGACCGGCCACCCGATGCATGCCTTCGATCTTTCCAAGGTGAAGGACCAGACCATCGTGGTGCGCCGCGCCCGTCCGGGCGAGCATCTGACCACCCTGGACGGCAAGGAGCACGTGCTGGACGAGACCATGCTGGTGATCGCCGACAGGGAAAACGCCACCGGCCTGGCCGGCATCATGGGCGGCGAGGAATCCGAGATCGTCGGCGACACGGTGTCCGTGCTGTTCGAGTGCGCGGCCTTTGAACGGGCCAACAACCGCGTCACCGCCCGCAAGCTGGGCATCCGCACGGAATCCTCCGGCCGGTTTGAGAAGGGCGTCTGCCCCGAGACCACCATGGAGGCCCTGGATCGGGCCTGCATGCTGGTGAACATGCTGGAGTGCGGCAAGGTCGTGCCCGGCGCGTTCGACCACTATCCGAATCCCCGCGAGACCGTGGAGATCGAGGCCTCCGTCAGCCGCGTCTGCCGCCGCATCGGCGTGGACGTGCCCGGCGAGGTGATGGAGGACATCCTGAACCGCCTCTACATCGACGCCACGCTGGCCGGCGACGCGCTGCACTGCGAGATCCCCGCCTTCCGCCAGGACATGGAGACCGAGGCCGACGTGTCCGAGGAAGTGCTGCGCATGTATGGCTACGACCACATCCCCTCCACGCTGATGAACGGCGTGACCATGGCGGGCAGCCGCAACGCGCACACCGTGTTCGCCGACCGCGTCAAGGACGCGCTGGTGGGCATGGGCCTGTACGAGGTGCTGAACTATTCCTTCATCAGTCCCAAGTGGATCGACAACCTGGGCCTGGACGCGGGGGACGCCCGCAGGCGCGCCGTCACGCTGCGCAATCCCCTGGGCGAGGACACCAGCGTGATGCGCACGTCCCTGGTGCCCAGCATGCTGTTCACCGTGGCGAACAACCTGAACCGGGGCAACGCCGAGGGCAGGCTGTTCGAGCTTTCCAAGGTTTTTGTGCCGGCGGAGAAGGCCGGCGATCTGCCCGCCGAGAAGCGGGCGCTGTGCCTGAGCGCCTTCGGCGAGGGCGTGGATTTCTACACGATGAAGAACATCGTGGTGTGGCTGCTGGCGAAGTTCGGCGTCACCGCCCGGATCGAGGCGGCGGGCGACGGCTACTATCACCCCGGCCGCAAAGCGGTGATGACCGTGGATGGCGTGAAGATCGCCGCCCTGGGCGAGATTCACCCGGACGTGGCGGACAAATTCGACATCAAGGGCCGCGTGTACGTGGCGGAGATCGACCTGGACGCGCTGCAGCCCCTGGAGAAGGACTTTTATGGGGTGAAGCCCCTGCCGAAGTTCCCTGCCGTCAGCCGCGACATCGCCGTGGTGGTGGACGAGAAGATCGGCGCGGGCACGATGCTCGAGGCCATCCGTAAGGCCGCCGGCAAGACCCTGGAGGACGCGCGGCTGTTCGACATCTATCGCGGCGAAAAGCTGGGTCGGGACAGGAAGTCCGTGGCCTACGCCATCACGCTGCGCGCCCCGGACCGCACCCTGACCGACGAGGAAATCAACGGCACCATGGACAAGGTGCTGAAGGCCCTCGCCGAGTTCGGCGCGGAGCTGCGAGCATAAAAACGCGGATATAAAAGCCTCCCCACCGCGGTGGGGAGGTGCCCCGAAGGGGCGGTGGGGCACTCCGGACGACAAGCCCTGCAGAGGCGTTTTATTCCGGGCGCCCTATCGGTTTCGCTTCACTCAACCACTTCCCCACTGCGGTGGGGAAGCTTTTATTGGAATGATGCACGATTGGTGAAACGGACCGCCAGAGGCGGACTTTGCCGGAGATCGCCGATTGCCATGATTTGAAGGATTATGAGATATTCAAATGTCCACCCGGCCATCTTTCTGCGCCGCCTGAACCGCTTTGTGGCCGAAGTGGCGCTGGACGGGGCGGTTCAGCGGGTGCATGTGAAAAACACCGGGCGCTGCGCGGAGTTGTTGGTGCCGGGGTACAGGGTGTACCTGGAGAAGAGCGACGCCCCCGGGCGCAAGACGCTGTATGACCTCGTGACTGTCGAAAAGAAAACCGACGTCGGTTTTAAACTGGTCAACATGGACTCCATGGCTCCAAACCGCGCTGCCCATGAATGGCTGGCCGCGGGCGGTCTGGGGGAGCTTATGGATCTGCGGGCGGAAGCCACGGTGGGGGATTCGAGGTTTGACTTTGTGGCCAGGGAGAGAAGTTCGACAAGCGATGCCGCGCGGCAAGCGGAAGCCGGCACGGCCGGCCGGCCTGTGGCCATCGAGGTGAAGGGCTGCACCCTGGAGACGGACGGCGTGGTCCGCTTTCCCGATGCGCCGACGCTGCGGGGCCTCAAGCACGTGCGGGGGCTGACCAGGCTGGCGGGGGAGGGCTGGCGCTGCGCGCTGCTGATCGTGATTCAGATGAAGGGCGTCAGCGGATTCCGGCCCAACTGGGACACCCAGCCGGCGTTTGGCGAAGCGCTGATCGAGGCGCAGGCGGCCGGGGTGGAGATCCGCGCCATGGACTGCCGCGTCGCGCCGGGCGTGGTGGAGATCGACGCGCCGGTGAAGGTGACGCTATCATAATTTGTCATGGCCATCCGTTGGATGGCCATGACGCGCGTGGTGTCTGTTAATCAAAACAGGGATTTGGCCCGGAGGGTCAAACCCCTGTTTTATGCGTTGCGCTTGGTGAGCGAATGACACTCTACCGCTTCTTTTTCACCTTGATCAGCTCGCCGTACTTGCTGAACAGGAAGCTCTGAAACTCAACGCCGGCGGCGCCGTCGGCGCTGGTATAGCCCATCTTCAGCTGGGCGCTGGTGACGGCCATGCGGGTGGCGTCGTTGTATTCGCCCACGCTGTCCTCCACGTCCCGCTTGTCCAGGAAGCCCAGCTCCCACAGCCGCTTCTGCAGGTTGGTCACATCGTCGCCGCTGTCACCGGGGCGCAGGGGGCTGTAGCTGTCGCCGGTGGTCTCGAAGAACACGTTGGCGCCCGGCGCGGCCTTGCTGTAGATGTAGCGCTGCATCGAGGCTGAGGCTTCACCGGTGGGCGGCACGCCGATGTTGCCCTGGAAGGCGATGATGGCGTCGCGGGTGGCCTCGTCAAACACGCCGCTGGCGCGATTGAGGTAGCCCAGATCCATGAGCCGGTTCTGCAGGGCCGTCACGGCGGTGCCGGTGGAGCCCATCACCAGGTTGAAGTACAGCGTGTCGGCATCCGAAGGAGCCGTTCCGCCGGCGGGAGCCGCGGTGCTCCGGGGCGCGGCGTCGTCGTCTCCTGCGCCCTCGGCGTTCGCGCTGAAGGCCTTTGCGTTCTGCTGGGTCTGTTCGTAAGTCAGGGCGTTGTCCGAGAACATGACGGTTTGCAGCCAAACGCTGGCCAGGCCGTCCGGTTCCATGCCGTTGCACTGCTGGTAGAAGGCCACGGCGCTGATGGTGGCCGGGCCGTACTCGCCGTTGGGCGTGCCGTTGGCGTAGCCCAGCTCCACCAGGCGGCGCTGCAGGTTCAGCACGGCTTCGCCGCTGTCGCCCACGTTCAGGTTCTGATAGGCGGAAATCGCGGTTTCGCCGCCGAAGGCGGGCGCGTTTTCCGACAGCAGGAATTCCTGCATGTCGGTGGTCAGCATGCCGTTGGGCTGGCGTCCGATGGCGCTGAGAAAGCGGTTCACGCCCTCCTGGGTGGCCTGGTCGAACACGCCGGTGTCCGCGCCGCCGTCCATGTAGCCCAGGGCGATCAGCCGCTGCTGGATCTGGGAGATGCGGGTGCCGGAGCTGCCCAGGGCCACGGCGGTGCCGTCGTCGCCTTCGCCGCTGTCGGGCATCATGATGGCGGAGCGCTGGGCCGCCTCGTCCGGCGAAAGCGTGGCCGTCACCTGCACCGACGGGTCATAGGTCTTGGCGGTGTCGGCGTACAGCTCCCGCTGCATGGCCACGTTGGCCACGTCGCTGGAGGCCAGGCCATAGGCGGCGTAGAACAGCTGCACGCACTGGCCGGTTTGGTCGTCGAACACGCCGGTCAGCTCCGTCAGCGGATAGCCCAGGTTCTTGAGGCGCTGCTGCAGCGCGTACACCGAGCTGCCCACCGCGCCGGGACGCAGCACCGCGTACTGGCTGATGACGGCGCTGTTGTACGCCTCGGTGCCGTACATCGGGGCCGTTGAGGCGAACAGCTTGAGCTGCAGCTTCGCGGTGGCGACGCCGGTCTGCATGGTGCCGTAGGTCTGCTCAAAGCGCTTCACGGCGGCTTCGGTCTCAGCGTCATACAGGCCGGATACGTCGCCGGTGAAGTAGCCCAGGTCCTTCAGCCGCAGCTGCAGGGCCTGCACGGCGATGCCGGTGTTGCCCAGGCT
>CAMVBO010000166.1 GCA_947165745.1 uncultured Clostridia bacterium
ATGCAGTTCAAGGCGCCGAAAATGCATCTTGGGGAATTTAGAAACACACTCTAATGCCCGCCACCGACCCGCAATTCGCCCTGCTGTTCCAGCAGGCCGTCGCTGGCCATCATGGTTTCCAACACGGAGATATCCGTATCCAGGTCCAGCGCCTCGGTCTTGAACAGACGATCCTGCTGCTGCTCGAAGGCATGGGTGAGGGTATCCAGCACGTCCTCGATCTTCCTGCGGGAGGCCTGGATGTTCTCGCCCTGGTAGCTCTGCTTTTCCATTAGGCTGTAGGATTTCAGCAGCTTGAGGGTGGTGGGCAGATAGTAATTCATAAACTTGCGCACCTCTTCGGCATGCTCCGGCTTTTCCCGAAGCACGCGGAAGATACTGGCGGTCAGCTCGCCGATGCGGTCGATGCGGTCCGAAACGGCCCGGTCCTCGATATCGTCGTTCAGCTGGCGAATCTCCCGCAGCTTGGCCTCGAAATCCTCGTTCTCCATGCCCGTTTTGCGGGGCTCGGGCGCGGTGCGCTTCGGCTCGGCGGGAGCCTCCACGGTGCGCTCAACGGCCTTGGAGCGGGCCTCCGCCACGGTCTGCTCGCGATCCTCGGTGTTCACATACACGTTCACCACGGGGCTGACGAACTCCGTCTCCACGGTGTCGCGGCTGCTGCCGTCCAGATAAAGGGTCATGTGGCTGCGGTCGATGTAGGCGCTGCCGGGGATCATGCCCGCATCGATCATGGCCTGCAGGTCGCTGACCACATCGGCGGTGGAACGGCCGGTTTCGGCGGCCAGCCCGCGGATGCTCACGGTGTCGCGATCCGCAATGGCACTGGCGTAACGGCGGTACATCTTGTATTGCTTGCGCGTCCATTCCGCGCGAAGCCGTTTGAAGGCCAGATAGAGCCCGACAAACGTGGTCACAGGGGGCGCGATGACCAGCAGGATGCCAATGGCAAGCAGCGAGGGCTTGCTTTGAGGGTCCTCGGGTACGCGGATGTTGTTGCCATATCTTCTCTTGGTCATGTCATTTACACCTCATGTCATGCATTATAGCATAGTTGAAGGGCGCGTTCAAGGGCGCATTGCACAAAAACCGTGCCAAGCCTGCTCAAAACCTGCCACAAGCCGCACGAAAACCGCGCGGGCGGGTTGACGGCGGGCTTGCTTTCGGTTAAAATATAGTTATATTGAAACCACTTCCCGGGCAGAATGCCAGTGGAGGTGATCGCATGAAGCGAAAAGAGTGGGAGGTGGATGCTGCCTTCCAGGAGACGGAGGACGTGGCGTCCGCCACGGAATGCACCGGGCTGATGCCCGCGCTGCCGGTGGATGAGGCTTCTGACGTGAGCAGCGCTTCGCTCTATGGCATCCACGACGGGAAGGGCGCGCGCGGCAAGCTATACCGAAAGCAATGAGGAACGGGGCGGTGGAACCGCCCTGCTCCTCGCAAAAAGGAGGAATACGGATGCAAAGGTATGTCCGGCGCGCGCTGGCGCTGGTGATGGCCGCGCTGCTGGCGATGACGACGTTCACGGCGGCCGTCGCGGACGACTGGCGCGACCTGCTGAGAAATCTGTACGGCCTGTCGGAAGACTACGAGATCGAAAAACAGACCGAAGTCGATAACGGCGAGCCACAAGAACAAACCAAAGTCGAATTTGAACTGCCGGTCACAGATCCCCAGCAGATCGTCAATTACCTGTCCATATACGGTGAATTGCCGGAGAACTTCATCACAAAAGACGAGGCCAAGGCTTTGGGATGGGGCAGCCGATACAGATACGTGGGCGAGGCGGCCCCGGGCAAGAGCATCGGCGGAGACCGCTTCAGCAACTTCGAAGGCCAGCTGCCCAATAAGAAGGGCCGAAAGTGGTATGAGTGCGATGCCAATTACGATGGCAAAAAGCGCGACGCGCAGCGGGTGGTGTACAGCTCCGACGGCCTGTACTACTTCACCGACGATCACTACAAGACATTTACCGAGATGTTTCCGGAGGATTAAAATGATTGTACTGGATGGAAATGTGATGGACGGCCGCGAGGCAACGCATGCGGAATTGAAGCGAAAGTTCGACCTGCCGGATTACTACGGCAACAATCTGGACGCCCTGAACGACTGCCTTGGCGAGCGGACGGAGCGCGAGCTGGTGGTCATCGAGGACGCCGGCGCTTTCCTGGAGGCGGACGGTGCCTATGGCGCGCTGCTGCTGCGCGTGTTTACGGAAAACGGATTACAGGTACTATTGGATTAAATACGTCGAATGGAGGAAATTACCATGAGCAACATTCCTACGCCTCACATCAATGCCCCCGAAGGCGCGTTCGCCCGCACCGTGCTGATGCCCGGCGACCCGCTGCGCTCCAAATTCATCGCCGAGACCTACCTGGAAAACCCCGTGCTGGTGAACAACGTGCGCGGCGTTCAGGGCTACACCGGCGAGTACAGGGGCAAGAAGGTGTCCGTGATGGCCTCCGGCATGGGCATGCCCGCCATCGGCATCTATTCCTATGAATTGTTCAATTACTACGGCGTGGAAAACATCATCCGCATCGGCTCTGCCGGCGCGCTGACCGACAAATTGCAGGTGCGGGACGTGGTAGCTGGCATGAGCGTCTATACTGACTCCAACTACGGCGCACAGTTTGGCTACAAGGGCGCTCTCGCACCCTGTTGCTCCTACAAGCTGCTTCAGGAGGCTGTGGCCGCCGCTGACAAGCTGGGCCAGCGCGTTGTACCCGGTCCGATCTGTTCTTCCGACGCTTTCTACAGTCAGGGCAGCTACAGCGCTGTCCCGATCCTGCAGAAGCTGGGCGTACTTTGCCTGGAGATGGAGGCCTATGCCCTCTATCTGAACGCCGCCGCGGCGGGAAAGAACGCGCTGGCGCTGCTGACCATCTCTGACAGCCTCGTTACCGGCGAGAGCCTGCCCGCGGAGGACCGTCAAAACACATTCACCCGGATGATGGAGATCGCGCTGGAGATCGCGTAAATCATATAATGATTGTCGGGGGGCATCCGCTGGATGTCCCCGACCCGCGCGACGTTCGCCTCCGGTGGCCCGCCCGCTCATCATACACAAATCCAATAAGACCGGATTGCCGCGTTTCCCTTGCAAAAAGGGCTTGTGTCTGACGCGGCGATCCGGTCTATTATGCTTCAACAACCTCTACAACGCGCGCTGTTTCTCCATCCACGATGAACCGCACGTCAACCCCGGCGAATCGCACGCCGTAGCGCTTGCCGTCTCCCTCATGGCGATAGCCTGGCCGCGGGTCCTGAGCCAGCACTTCGATCAGTGCGGCCCGCTTACCCTCGGGGATCATTGTGAGCAGCGCTTCTGGGAATTCCACTCGAAGCCTTGGATATTCAATCTCTTCGGTGAAGCCTCCCCGGGCGTCCGGGTGGCAGTCCACATAGGGCAGATAGGGCTTGATATCGTAGATCGGCGTGCCATCCAGCAGGTCGGCGCCCGCCACTCGCAGCACCGGTCCCCGAGGCGTGCGCATTTCCACGCCTGTGAGCCGTACGCAGGACAGCCCCAGAGGGTTTGGCCGAAATGGAGATCGTGTAGCGAATACGCCCACGCGCTTGTTCCCTCCGAGTCGCGGCGGCTTGACGGTGGGGGAAAAGCGCTCCGTTACCGACTCTGAAAACTGCCAGATCAGCCACAGGTGACTGTAGCCCTCGATGCCCCGCAAGGCGCTGGCGTCCCGGTACTTTTCGGTGAACACAATCTCGCCCTCAAGCGCATCCACCAGCCCGCTCTGTCGCGGGATGCCGAACTTGGCGGGAAAATCCGTATGGATATGGGCGATGACTTCCAATGTCTGCATAGCTGCCTCAACAATTACAGGGGCGCGGTGACGCCCCTGTACGGAAAATCGGAAAGGTTAACGTTCTGTGCCCAGGAAGAACAGCGCGACGGTGCCGGGACCGGAGTGGGCGCCGATCACCGGGCCGACGTAGCTGATGACTACGTCCTTTACATTGAACCGGCTGCGCATGATGCCTGCCAGGTAGTTGGCGTCCTCCAGGCAGTCGCCATGGGAGATGAAGATGACCTGGTTGGCCAGGTCGATGCCCAGCTGGCCGGCCTTGTTCGCCAGCGCTCTGATGGAGGCCTTGCGGCCCCGGGCGGTGTCCACCTTGATCAGGTGACCCTCGTTGTCCACATGCATCACGGGTTTGATGGACAGCATGCTGCCCACGATGGCTGTCGCGCCGGAGATGCGCCCGCCGCGCTTCAGGAACATCAGATCGTCGATGGTGAACCAGTGGCATAGGTGCAGCTTGGTCTGCTCCACATAATCGCGCACTTCTTCAATGCTCTTTCCCTGTTGCTTCTGCTGCCAGGCAAGGTATACCAGCAGACCCTGGCCCATGGAAGCGCACAGGGAATCCGCAGTCAGGATTTTGCGCTCCGGATATTTCTCTGACAGCTCCTGCGCGGCCATGACCCCGGCGTTGTAAGTGCCGCTGAGCCCCGAGGAAAAGCCGATGTACAGGATGTCCATGCCCGCCTTCAGCGATTCTTCCATCGGCTCCAAAAAGTCGTTCATATTGACAGCGGAGGTCTTGGCTGGACACTTGGTGCGCAGTTTGGCGTATATTTCGGCAAAGGAAATCTCTCGTTCATCCAAGTAATTGGTGTATTTCTGTCCGTCCACGTCCACATACAGCGGCAAGACGGTCAACTCCATCTCCTCAGCCAGCTTCGCCGGCAGGTCGCACGTCATGATGACATATTCGCTCATACCGCGTCCCTCCTCTGGTAACGATCGTTTCGTCTCTCGATTGATTATAGCATGAATCCCGCCATCTGTCGCTGGAATTTGCCGGATTTAAAGCTTTTTTAATCTCTGACGCGCCGCATAGAAGCAGCCAAGTCGTGCCGATGGCCATTTCACACAAATTTTCCCTGAAAAGGTATTGCATTTGGACGTGCCCTGTGCTATAATATTTGTTGTTGACTGATTCGGAATTGACCCTTCCGGATCGCAAAACAGAATAATGTGGAGAAGTCGCCTAGCTTGGTCGAGGGCGCACGACTGGAAATCGTG
>CAMVBO010000167.1 GCA_947165745.1 uncultured Clostridia bacterium
ATTTGCGTTGTGTCAATGAAAAATCGCGCAAAATGCGCGATTTTAACTTGATAATAATGCAGATTCGAAAATCAGCTTACTTTTTTACGGAGGAACACCGCTGCCGCCGCAATCAAATACGGCAACGCCGCGATCAGCCCTACCGGCGCGGGGCCCAGCAGCCGGGCGAAGCCGGTGTCCGGCAGGCATACGGTCAGGGGAATGGCCGCTGCGGCGTTGATGGCGCCGTGCAGCAGCGCGGGCGCCCAGATGCAGCCGCATTGCTCGTACAGCCAATCGTGCAGGATGCCCCAGGCCACGGTGACGACGCAGAACAGCAGCATGCCCGTCGCCGGGAACCCGGGATAGCCCGCAGCGTTGCCCGCCGCCGCGCCATATTCGTAGCCGATCAGGGCGATCAGCGGCCAGTGCCACGCGCCCCAGATCGCGCCGCCCAGCAGCCAGCCGTGCCGCCGCCCGAAGCGGGCCTTCAGCCGCGGATAAAGGAAGCCCCGCCAGCCGATTTCCTCGCCCAGGGCAAAAAAGGTGTTGATCAGCGGCCCGTAGGTGACGGCGCTCACCGCGGAAACCAGCACATACATCGGATAGGACAGGCCCTGGGCCGCCAGCTGCTTCAGCGCCTCTTCGCCGCCGCTGGCCTTCAGGTAGGCCCCGGTCAGGTCGAAGTGGCCCGGGAAGAAGAGGAAGTAGAGGGCCGCGCCCAGCACGGTGAGCGCCATCGGCGCAAGCCAGGCGATCAAGATGGACCTGAGGTTCTTTTTGATCTGCGGCTTCCAGCCCATGTCCGCCAATTTCCCGCCCGCGAGCACCACGCCCAGCGCCGGCACGAACATCATCGCCGCGAGCACCAGCTGGCCGAGGCCCGGGTTGGCCCGGTAGAGGGGCGCGGCGGCGAACTGAACGGCCCAGGCCAGGCCGAAGGTCCAGACGAGGTACTTTGCGACCTGGCCCTTGTTGAATGAGACGTTACGCATCGGCCCGCACCTCCGCTTCGGCGGCCACCTCCACGCAGTAGCCATGTCGCCCGCATTCGGGACAGGTGAGCTTGCGGGTGCTGGGGGTGTGGGACGCCCAGAACGCCTGCTTCAGCGCGGGCTTGAACACCTTGTGGCACTGGGGACAGATGTAGTTGACGTGGTCAAAGTAGTACTTCGACGCAAAAACGGCGCAGGGGATGGCCACGACGGCCCACGCCGCCACCAGCCCCCACCAGCCCTTGATGATGCCAAGGGCGATGCCGCCCCACTGCAGGATGCCCAGCGGGAGGGCGATCAGCAGCAGCTTCATGTGGATCTTTCTCAAAGCCTTTTTGTTGGTCATGGTGCAGGCTATGTCGCCGATGGATTCGACGGAGAAGGCCTCCACGTCCTTCAGCTCCCTTTTAAGCGCCGTCAGCTTGTCAAGCTTTTCCTGCCGCTCGCAGATCTCTTCCCGCAGCGCCTCGGCCTGCTGCTGGATCAGCAGGTCGATGACCGCCGCCGGGTCGTCGTCGGAGAGCAGGCGGGAGATGGCGTCGATGGAGAAGCCCAGGTCCCGCAGAAAGCAGATCACGCGCATGCGCTTCAGGTCGTCCTCCGAGTACAGCCGACGCCCGCCCTCAGACAGCTCCGCCGGAACCAGGATGCCCCGGGTATCGTAGTACTGCACGGTGCGCACCGTCACGCCGCAGAGCTTCGCGACCTCTCCCGTCGTGTATTTCGACACAGCGTTTCGCCTCCTTGACCCTGACGATAGCACATGACGCGGCGTCACGAGCAATACCTGACGCAGGGGGATTTTTTAAAAAGAATGAAAAACAGCCCCGTAAAGGGCTGCAAGGCTACTTATGGTACGGCTCCCCGGTGCGGATGCGCTCGGCGCGGTAGAGCTGCTCCAGCAGGATCACCCGCATCAGCCCGTGGGGGAAGGTGAGGTTGGAAAAGGACAGCTTTTCGTCCGCCCGGGCCAGCACCGCGTCGGAAAGGCCGTTGCTGCCGCCGATGACGAACACGTTGCGCCGCCCGTCGCCCGCCCAGCCCCCGAGCTTTTTGGACAGCGCCACCGAGTCCGGCGCGGGGGCTTTGATGCACAGCGCGATCACCCGGTCCGTGGGGCGAATATGTTTCAGCAGCGCCGCGCCTTCCTTCTCCTTGATCTGGGCGATCTGCGCCTCGCTGGGCTTATCCGGCTCCCGCTCGTCGTCCACCTGGGCGATTTCATATTTGCCGTAGCGGGACAGCCGCTTCAGATACTCCGCGCAGCCCTCCTGCTGCCACTTCTCCTTCAGCCTGCCCACGCAGAGGATGATGCAGTTCATAGTGCGCCTCCGTTTCCAGCGCTGATTTGCACGATGAGGATGGTCGCCAGCATTGCCAGGACGGCGGCCCAAAGCGTCAGCCGTTCCTTGTCGGAAAGGGGCCGCCGTATGCGAGGGATGGGCTCGACGCCGCCCGCCCGCGCCCGGCGCAGCAGCGCCGCCAGCAGCGCGCCCATGAGCGCCAGGATCAGCAGC
This sequence comes from uncultured Clostridia bacterium, assembly GCA_947165745.1. Next base: position 2,492 of record CAMVBO010000167.1, read on the forward strand.
GTCTGCAGCGCGAAGGGAATCAGCACGGCAAAGGTGAGGGGGGGCCGCGCGGCGTCCTGCCCGGCTGACATATAGGAGAAGAAGAGCACGGCGGCATTGTAAACCGTGTGGTAGAGGATGCCAGAATAGACGGAATCCGTTGCGAAGGTGACGATCCCCGCCACCGCGCCCACCAGCAGAAATGCGGGCAGGCCGTAGAGGTTGCCGTGGAGCAGTGCGAACAGCGTCGCGCTGACGCAGATGGCAAAGGCCGTACCCCGGCTCTCCCAGGCGGAGAGCACGAAGCCCCGGAACAGCAGCTCCTCGAACACCGCCGGGAAGATCGCCATCACCACGATGGACCAGAGAAGCCAATATACGTTGGCGGGCACCGGCGGCGAGGCCGGCGCGGTGAGACCGAGCGCGTCCAGCGCCGCGCTCCAGAGCGCCGAGAGACCGCTGGCGGCGTAGGTGCTCATCAGGGCCAGCAGCGCCACGCCGAACAGGGGAAGCTCCGGTGGCGGGTTCAGCCGCATGCCCTCGCCCAGCCCCGGCCGCCGCCGGGCGTACAGCAGTATCGGCAGCCCCACGAAGGGCAGATAGTAGAGGGCGTTCAGCGCCGCCATGCCGCTGACGCCCAGCGCCAATTCCGCCAGCGAGGACAGCCACAGCCCCGCCACCGCCAGCAACACAAGCGCGCTCGCCGCGGTCAGCGACGGGCGCTTAACACCTTCGATTTTGCTGTAAATTGGATCTTGCATGGGTTTGTACGAGCGGTCGTCGACCGCCGGGAATCTCTTACACGTTGAACCGGAACACCGTCACGTCCCCGTCCTTCATCACATACTCCTTGCCCTCGCTGCGCACCAGGCCCTTTTCCTTGCAGGCGTTCATGCTGCCCTCGCGGATCAGGTCCTCGTAGGCGACGATTTCGGCCCGGATGAAGCCGCGCTCGAAGTCGGTGTGAATCTTGCCGGCGGCCTGGGGAGCCTTGGTGCCGTTGGTGATCGTCCAGGCACGCACCTCCTTGGGCCCGGCGGTCAGGAAGGAAATCAGCCCCAGCAGCCGGTATCCCAGCACCACCAGCCGGTCCAGGCCGCTGGTGCCGATGCCCATATCCTCCAGGAACATGGCCTTTTCCTCGGGCTCCATCTGGGAGATCTCCTCCTCGGCGCTGGCGCAGATCACCAGCACCTCCGCGCCCTCGCTGTCGGCAATTTCCCGCACCGGCTTCACCAGGGGCAGCTCGGCCTCGTCCTTGCCCAGATCCTCCTCGCCGATGTTGGCCGCGTAGATCACCTTTTTGCTGGTCAGCAGGAACCAGTCGCGCACCACGGCCGCCTGGTCCTTGTCCAGGGGGCAGGTGCGGGCGGGCTTGCCCTCGTTCAGGTGCTGGAGCAGCAGCGCACCGGCCTCGGCCTCCAGGGCGTATTTCTTCTCGCCCTTTTTCAGCATCGCGGCGGCCTTCTCGGCCCGCTTGGTCACGGTTTCGATGTCCGCCAGGATCAGCTCCGTGTTGATCACGTCGATGTCCCGCGCCGGGTTCACGCTGCCGTCCACGTGGATCACGTTGTCGTCCTCAAAGCAGCGCACCACATGCACGATGGCGTCCACCTCGCGGATGTGGCTCAAAAACTTGTTGCCCAGGCCTTCGCCCCGGCTCGCGCCCTTCACCAGACCCGCGATGTCCACGAATTCCAGCGTGGCGGGGGTGTACTTCTCCGGGTGATACATCTCGGCAAGCACGTCCAGCCGGTGATCCGGCACGGCCACCACGCCGGTGTTCGGCTCGATGGTGCAGAAGGGATAGTTCGCCGCCTGCGCGCCCGCGCAGGTGATGGCGTTGAACAGCGTGCTCTTGCCCACGTTCGGCAGGCCAACGACGCCTAACTTCATTTTTCCTCACATCTCCTTATTTTCAGGGGTTTTCGGGCCTGTGCCCGTCCGTTTTACACAATTCCTACACAATTTCGATCTCCGTTCGCTGCCTGCCGCCGGCACATACACAATTCGCCTCGAACTGGCGAACCGCGTTTTCGAGAGACTCATTCGTCACATGAACGTAGCGGTCCATGGTGGTCTTGATGCTCGCGTGCCCCAGCAGCTTCTGCAGCACCTTCGGCTGCATTCCGCTTTCTATAGCCCGCGTCGCGTAGGTGTGGCGCAGCGCGTGCATACAGAAACGTTTGATGCCCGCTTCATCGCACAGCTTGTAAAGGTGGGTATCATACGAGCTGTTCTTCGCAGGCTCTCCCGTCCGCCAGTTGATGAATACCAGGTCTCGCATTCTCAGCGTAGCCAGCTGTCCCGTCCGACGATCCATGTACTCCAGTTCAAGAGAGAGGATGTCAGACTGCTTGCGCGTATCCCGCTCATGCATTTCCCCAAAATCACTTCTAAATCCTAATTTCCCAAGATCACTTCTAATTTCTACACTTGTGCAGCAATACCAAAAATCAAAACTTTAGCAAAAAGGGTGATTAAATTT
>CAMVBO010000168.1 GCA_947165745.1 uncultured Clostridia bacterium
GGTCGTCGTTGTCGTACATCAGGGCATGCTCCCGGCGAAACTGGTTCCCCGCGGCGTAGAACACCACGGCGCTCAGGGGCTCGTCTGAGGGGTTGACATAGATGAGGCGCTGCGTGATGTGCAGCGCCTGTTCATCGGGCATGTATTCCATTGAGAGCGTACATTGGCCGCGCGAAGATGCGACTTTGGTCTGTCCTTCCGCCAGCGCGCTGAACAGGGCGCTAAAAACCACGCCGCCCGCCAGCAGCACCGCCAGGACAATGGCCATAATACGGATGAGCTTTTTGTTTCTGCCTGTCATCGGTTCAACCTCACTCCACGCCGCGGATTTTGTTCAGCGGCCAGATGACCTGGCGCACATGGCCCACGATGTCGCCCTTGGAGATGGGGCCGACGTTGTTGGTGCCGACGCCGTCGTTGCCCTCGCCGTCCTCCACGTCCGGGCCGTTCCAGTCGCGGGAATCGTGGCTGTTGTAGCGGTTGTCGCCCACCACGAAATACTCGTCCTCGCCCAGCACGTAGGGCTCATAGTCGAAGGGGCTTCCGTAGACGTAGAACTGCGCAAATCGCTCGTCCAGGGCCTTATCCACGGTCTCGCCATCCTGCTCGTAGGTCACGTGGGTCACGCCGTTTTCGCAGTAGATGGTGTCGCCGGGGACGGCCACCACGCGCTTGACGAAGTATTCCCGCGTTTTGAGGATGCCCAGGTTGAACCAGTCGTGATACCGGCCGGGATAATGGCAGATGACCACCTGATCCCGCTGCACATCGCCAAAGCGCACGTCCGTCACCGTGACAAACAGCCGCTCGCCGTTGGCCAGCGTGTCGTTCATGGAGCTGCCCTCCACGCGGATGATGCGGAACAGGAAGGACTGGATCACGATCACGATCAGGATCGCCGATACCAGGGCGACCAGCCATTCCCGCGCTTCCTTCTTCACCTTTTTCTTCCGGGCCGCCACCTTGTCCTCTATCTCCGCGACCTCTTTTTCGACTTCGGCCTGCTTTTCAGGCTCTTCTGTCTTAAGAACTTCCGTCTTGTTTTCGTTGTTCTCGTCCATGTTCTGTCTCCTAACTCGATATTCCTATTGGATTGGGCCGAACCGGCTCAATGGAAACAGTATCCACCGAACCCGGCCCAGTATATCCGCCCTGCCGATGGGGCCCATGTCCGCCATGCGGCTGTCATAGCTGTCAGCGCGGTTGTCGCCCAGCGCCAGGTATTCGTCTTCGCCCAGGGTGACGGCGTAATCCTCGGTGGGCGTGGACAGGTAGGGTTCGCTGACGGGGCTTCCGTTGACGGTCAGCATACCGCCCTGAAAGACCACATCATCTCCCGGCAGGCCGACGATGCGCTTGACGTAGGTATCGCTACGCCCGGGAAAGCGGCATTGCACCACGTCGCCCCGCTCCGGGTCGCGGCTTGTATACTCCAGCCGCGTCACCAGCGCCAGGTCGCCGCTTTGCAGCGTGTCCCGCATGGACGCCCCGGCCACGCGTACGGTGCCGAAGACGCAGAGCCGAAGCACCAGCCCCGCCCCTGCGGCCAGCAGGACGGCCATCACCGCAAGCGGCCATCGGCGGCTCTTCACGTCTCGGCCTCCGCGCTCTCGACGATCTTCTTGACCCGCTTTTCAAACACCGGGCGCTCCAGCATCACGATGCGCTCGCACTTTTCGCAGCGCATCTTGATATCCGCGCCCACGAAGGTCACGCGCCAAAGGTCGTTTCCACAGGGATGCGCCTTGCGCATCTTCACCAGATCGCCAACGTGCAGCAGCATTCCCTCGCCTCCCTGCCGTATTATAAAAGATGAATATTGCCTCAATGTGAATTTTTGAAGAATGATTGCGGAAAGGATTAGCGGGGCAGCGCGAAATACCGGCTGATGCCGGTGATGTCGCTGACGCACAGCGCCAGTTCCCCCGCGTAGGCCGGCACGGCCAGCTCCCGCTTCAGCGCGCCTTCCCGCTTGCTTCGGGCGAATTCGGCCATCACGCGATAGCCGTCGTCCCTCATATAGCCCACCGACCAGTTGTCCACCGCGTCCATGGGGTCTGATAGTTCCGGAAGGCCGGGAATTTCCGCGGAAAAATCCTCCAGCAGAACGTGGTAAAAACCCACTCCCGCGTGGACCGTCGCGGCGCAAACAGAATCCGTTTTGTCCTCAGCGTCAAACAACAGACTGTAGTCCGCGCCCGCCAGCCTGCGACGGGCGATGTTCAGCGTCAGGGGATTGCGGTCAATGCCGATGAAGTTCCGCCCGTTGAGCCGGGCCGCCTCCAACGTTGTGGCGCTGCCCGCAAAGGGATCCAGCACCCAGTCGCCGGGACGGGACGCGCATTTGACGATGCGGTCCAGCAGCGCCAGGGGCTTTTGCACGTCAAAACCGGTGCGTTCCGGGTCCTTCTGCTGCAGATGGGGCAGATCCTGCCACACGTCCGTCGGCGCGATGGGATCGTCGTCATAGTAGGTGTACACCCGCCCGCCGGAGCGAATGGATCGATAGACCCGGCCGTCCGGGTCGACATGTCGGCGCATATGGCTGGTGCGTGGCTTGTCCCTGGGCGCCTTCACGGCCTCGATATTGAAGTCGTAGCGCTCGCTCTTGCGGTAAAACAGAATCACGTCATGCTTGCGGGAAAAGTGGTGGATGCTGCGCCCGCCGCTCTGGTAGACCCAGATGATCTCGTTGAGCAGATTGTCCTCTCCGAAGATTTCATCCATCAGCAGCCGGACGTGGGGATGGGCACGGTAGTCCAGGTGGACGAAGATCATGCCCTCGTCCGAGAGCAGCCGCCGGGACAGCTCCAGCACACGGCGCATCATGGCCAGGTACTCGCCCCGGTCATAGCGGTCGGCAAAGCTCTCCAGCGAGAAGGAACCCTTGCCCCTGCGCCACTCCTGCTCCCCCACGCGCACGCGCATGTAGAAGCGGTCGCCGGTCATAAAGGGAGGGTCCATGTAGATGAGCTTGATCTCGCCCTCGTGCGTCTCGAGCAGGCCTTCCATGCGTTCGACGGCGTCGCCCAGCAGGAACATGCCCCTCGGGCCGCCGTGGGCCGGGTGCCGCTCCGCCGTCACCTGTATCCGCTCCAGCGCCATTCGTAACACCGCCTCTATCGGGAATTGAGATTATTATATCAGGTTTTGACGGATGTGACAAGGGCGGAGTGCAAGCCCTCCGCCCCGTGTATGCGGCGCGCGGCGGCGCTGCTATATCAGCTTCCCGTACTTGCCGGACACCCAGCCCCCGAGGCCCTCGTAATCCACCTTGAACCAGCGCGTCTCCTCGTCGATCTGCCCCAGCCAGCTGAGCCTCTCGCCCGCGTGGGCCACGCCAAGGATCCGACCGGAGGTGTTCGGCGCGTCGCGGACATAACAGTTGCCGCCCACGATCTCCACCAGCCGGGGCGCGTCAGGGCGGGTTTCCAGCTTAGCCAGCGCCTTTTCCAGCGCTGCGCAGGTCTTCGGCCCGCATTGGCCGTCCGCGTCCAGTCGATTGTCCCGCTGGAAAGCCTTGACTGCCAGTTCTGTGGCATCGCCGAAGTCGCCGTCCGCGCCCCAGCGCCCGCAGTCGTAGCCCAAGCGGATCAAGTCCGCCTGCAGCTGACGGACATCCGGGCCCTCCATGCCGTTTTTCAGCAGCCGATCGCCCAGCTTAAGGCTCTCTGTCTGGATCGCGCCGTAGTCAAAGTATTTTGTCATCAGCCCCCAGAAATCCGGCTTGCGGGCCAGCAGCTTTGACTTGACCACGCCGCTCATCACGCCCCGGGCCTCGATCAGATACCAGTCCCCCCGGGGCTTCTTCGCGTCCACGGGCTTGTAGAGAAACGCCACGTGGGTGATGTCCGACGCCTTTTTCCCCCAGAACACCGCCGCGCCCGCCACGCGGTATTTCGGCGGGATCATGCCCGCGCCCTTCGGGTAGCACCAGTCGGCGTAGTTGTAGCGGGCCTTGCTGTTGATGCTCTTGCCGGTGTAGTCCTTGTACAAGCCCTCTGCCAGGCCGTTGCAGTCCCAGACCCGCTGAGCATGCTCGCGCCAATAGAGGGCCTTCTCCCGCTGCGCGCCGGTGTATTGGGTGAACCAGTGGCTGTTCACCGCCCACTTTTTGGGATCCTGGCCCGTCGCCCCCATGATATAGCCGTCCTTCCGCGCCAGCGCCTCGCCCAACTCCCGCGCAAACAGCGCGGCAGGCATTTTCTTCATTGCCATGATGACGCCTCCTTTTCTGTCCACTATTATTCCAAAGGCTCCGGGATGGTGATGGCCGGGCATTATCGAACATCTGTTTAAATCTTGCAGAGGTTGTTTTCAATATAAAATGATGGTGGTATAATGGACCTATCAAACCGCATTGGAGAAGCGATCAAATGTTCCAGCTTCATTCTGATTACCGGCCCACAGGCGACCAGCCCCAGGCCATCCAAAAGCTGACCGAGGGCCTGGAGAAGGGGTACAGGCACCAGGTGCTGCTGGGCGTCACCGGCTCCGGCAAGACGTTCACGATGGCCAACATCATTAAAAACGCGGGGCGTCCCGCGCTGATTATCGCCCACAACAAGACCCTGGCGGCCCAGCTGGCGGCGGAGTTCCGTGAGTTCTTCCCGGAAAACGCCGTGGGCTACTTCGTGTCCTATTATGACTATTACCAACCGGAGGCCTACATCCCCTCCACGGACACGTTCATTGAAAAGGACGCCTCCATCAACGACGAGATCGACCGCATGCGCCACAGCGCCACCAGCTGGCTGGCCGAGCGGCGGGACGTGGTGATCGTCGCCTCGGTCAGCTGCATCTACGGCCTGGGCGACCCGGAGGAATACGAGGGCCTGTCCGTCTCCCTGCGGGAGGGCATGGAGATCGACCGGGACGACCTGATGCTGGAATTCGTATATCTGGCCGAGACTCATCACCGATGATGCGATGTATTTTC
>CAMVBO010000169.1 GCA_947165745.1 uncultured Clostridia bacterium
ACCGGCTGAAAAGCTCCTGATGCTTGGCCAACAGCTGGTTCACCGTGTTCTTCAGTTCCGGGTCGGTCAGCTGGGAAAGCGCCTGCTGGCACTGGGTCTTCAAAAACTGCTCGTGTCCGAGAGCGTCCTCGATATACTGCAACTCCTTGGGGCTCATTTGCCTCACCTCCTGAAAACAGCTTGCCCGGAAACAAGATCATTTATGCGCGTCGGCGTTTGCATAATTCTTAACGATATGCTATGATATATTTAGCATTTGTTTTAGGGGGTCGATTCCATGAAAAAGGCGATTGCGATGCTCACCGCCCTGCTGTTCCTCTGCTGCGCCGCCTGGCGGAACCGGCGGAGTCCTGCGCTCACGCGGCACCGGGCGACATCATCTCCGTGTCAGACGGCACACATCGCTTTGAAGCGCTGCTGTTCACGGCGGAATTTGATAACTGGGATTTGCTGGTGGACACCTACCGCGACCTGATTCCCCCGGACGGCGCGCTGTATCTGCTGCGGCTGGCCGGGCCCGATGGCATGACCCACGCCGCCTTTGAAGCGGAAATCGCCCCGGAATTGAAGCTGCGTGCGGTGTCCAGCGGCCTTGAGTGCGGCTGTGAAAAGGTCGTCACGGCACTTGGCCCGGACAGCGACGAAATGCAGAACGAGTTTGACATCGTGTTTTACAGCCCGGAGACCTTCGAACTGGATGACATGGAGCTGCTCTGCGGCGGCGTGCTGTATCCGCTGACCGGTCTGCCCCGGGAGGGCGTCGCCCTCACCGCCCCCCAATCCCCCGTCACGCCGGAGGAGATCGACCGCCTCAACGAGCTGCACCGGAAGGTCCGGAGCGAAAGCGGGCAGGACGCCGCTGACGCCGCCTGCGCGGGCAACGTGATCGTGGCCATCTTCACCGCCAAGGACGACGCGGACCCGGAGGTCCTCACCGCGGCCTCCGGAGACGACCGCCCGTTCCCCGCCGCCTGCCGGGCTGAATCCCTCGACGACGCCGACTGGGCCGCGATCATCTATCCGACGTTCAAAAACATCGGCTATTACAGCATGGGCGGCGCGGCCTACCGCACCACCACCTGGCTGAGCCTGATCGACCTGTCCTCCGGGCAACAGTACGACCTGAAGGTGACGATGGCGGACCCGCCCCAGACGCTCATCAACTCTGACGGTAGCGGCGCGAGCGGCGAATTCAAGCCGGAGGATGCCATCGAAAAGCTGACGGCGCTGCTGGAAAGCGCGAAATGAGAGCCAAACAGCTTTAGCAAATCAAAGGCCCCGCCCCTCCGGATGGAGGGACGGGGCCTCGCCTTTGGTTCAGGCTTGCGCCTTACTTCACCTCATTGAAACCCTCGCGGGCGGCGTAGGAAGTGTGCAGCAGCTTGTGGGACAGATGTCCGTTGGGCTCGCCCAGGAACTTCTCGTACAGCTCCACGATCTGGGGGTTGTTGTGGCTCTGGCGCACCACCTGGCGCTCGTCCTCGGTGTAGAGGGCCTGGGCGCGCTTTTCCTTGTAGGTGTCCAGGATGTCGTCGGCCTCGTTGGGCAGGAACACCGGGCGCACATAGGGCTGGCCGCCGCCATTGATGCAGCCGCCCGGGCAACCCATGATCTCGATGAACTGATACTTGCTGGTACCCTCGCGGATCTCGTCCAGCAGCACCTTGGCGCTCTTCATGCCGGAGGCGATGGCCACGTTCACGGTGGTGCCGTTGATGTCGATGCTGGCCTCGCGGATGCCCGCGTCATGGCCGCGCACGGCGGTGAACTCGATGGGATCGTGCTCCTTGCCGGTCAGCTTGAAGTACACAGTGCGCAGAGCCGCTTCCATAACGCCGCCGGTGACGCCGAAGATGACGCCAGCGCCGGAGTAATCGCCCATGATGTCCTGATCCCAGGGCTCGTCGGGCAGGCGGTTGAACAGCATGCCGCTGCGCTTGATCATGCGGGCCAGCTCGCGGGTGGTGATGACGGCGTCCACATCCGGGATGCCATCCACCTTCTCCTGCTCGCGCTCCTTCTCAAACTTCTTGGCGGTGCAGGGCATGACGGAGACCACGAACACGTCCTTGGGGTCGATGTTGTTCTGCTTGGCCCACCAGGCCTTGATGATGGCGCCCTGCATCTGATGCGGGCTCTTGCAGCTGGACAGGTGGGGCAGCAGGTCGCCATAGTTGTACTCGGCGTAGTTCACCCAGCCGGGAGAGCAGGAGGTGATCATCGGCAGCACGCCGCCTTCGGTCAGGCGCTTGAGCAGCTCGGTGCCCTCCTCCATGATGGTCAGGTCCGCGCCGAAGTTCACGTCGTAGACCCGCTCAAAGCCCAGGCGGCGCATGGCGGCGGCCATCTTGCCGGTCACGGGCGTGCCGATCGGATAGCCGAACTCCTCGCCCAGGGCGGCGCGCACGGCGGGGGCCGCCTGCGCGATCACATGCTTGCCAGCCTTGAAGGCGGCGTCGATCTTGTCGATCTCGCTGTGCTCCATCAGAGCGCCGGTGGGGCACACGTTCACGCACTGGCCGCACTGGATGCAGGGAGAATCCGCGAAGGAGCGGTTCTCGGCGGGAGACACGATGGTGCTGAAGCCGCGGTTCTCAAAGCCCAGGATGCCCAGGCCGTGGGCGTTCTTGCAGCGCTCCACGCAGCGGCCGCACAGGATGCACTTGCTGGTGTCGCGCACCAGGCCGGGAGCCACCTGATCCAGGTAGGTCTCAGAATGCGCGCCGGCGAAGGCGTCGTCGCGGGCGCCGGTCAGCTGGGCCACGTACAGCAGCTCGCAATGGCCGTTCTTTTCGCACTGCTGGCAGTTCTTGTTGTGGTTGGACAGCAGCAGCTCCACGCTGTGGCGGCGGGCTTCCACGGCCGCGGGAGAGCCGATGCGGATCTCCATGCCCTCGGCCACGGGATAGACGCAGCTGGCCACCAGGCCGCGCGCGCCGGTCGCCTCGACGAGACAGACGCGGCAAGAGCCCACGTTGCACTCCCCGTGATTATAGGTACACAGGGACGGAATCTCATATCCGCAGGCCTTGGCGGCTTCCAGAATGGTCTGGCCGGCCTCTACCTGATAGGGAATCCCCTCAATTTTGATATTGATCTTTGCCATAACTCATTCTCCTGTCTATCTCTTCTCGATGGCGTCTTTCTTGCAGGTGCTGATGCAGGCGCCGCACTTCACGCACTTCGCCGCGTCGATTTCAAAGGAAGCCAGCTTGTGGCCGGGCGCGATGTAGTCCGTGCGGGTGATGCAGTTGGCCGGGCAGCCCTTGGCGCACATGCCGCAGCCGATGCACTTCTCCTTGTCGATCACGTACTGCATCATGCTCTTGCAGACGTGGGCCGGGCACTTCTTGTCCACGATGTGGGCAATGTACTCGTCGCGGAAGTGAGACAGCGTGGAGGTGATCGGGTTGGAGGCCGTCTGGCCCAGGGCGCACAGGGAGTTGGTCTTCACCGTGCGGCTCAGGTCCTCCAGGTCGTCCAGGTCCTTCATGGTGCCCTTGCCCTCGGTGATGCGGGTCAGGATCTCCAGCATGCGCTTGGTGCCGATGCGGCAGGGGGTGCACTTGCCGCAGCTCTCGTCGCAGATGAACTCCATGTAGAACTTGGCCACGTCCACCATGCAGTTGTCCTCGTCCATGACGATGGCGCCGCCGGAACCCATCATGGATCCCTTGGCCACCAGGTTGTCAAAGTCGATGGGCTCGTCCAGGAACTCCTCGGTCAGGCAGCCGCCGGAGGGGCCGCCGGTCTGGATAGCCTTGAACTTCTTGCCGCCGGGAATGCCGCCGCCGATGTCGTAGATCAGCTCGCGCAGGGTGGTGCCCATGGGGACTTCCACCAGGCCGACGTTGTTCACCTTGCCGCCCAGGGCGAACACCTTGGTGCCCTTGGAGCGCTCGGTGCCAACGCTTGCGAACTTCTCGGCGCCTTCGCGCAGGATGTAGGGCACGCAGGCCAGCGTCTCAACGTTGTTGATGATGGTGGGCTTGCCCCACAGGCCCTTCACGGCCGGGAACGGCGGGCGGGGACGCGGCATGCCGCGCTTGCCCTCGATGGAGTTCAGCAGGGCGGTTTCCTCGCCGCAGACGAACGCGCCGGCGCCCAGGCGCAGGTGGCAGTCAAAGCTGAAGTCCGTGCCCAGGATGTTCTTGCCCAGCAGGCCCAATTCCTTGGCCTGCTTGATGGCGACGCGCAGGCGGTTGACCGCGATGGGATACTCCGCGCGCACGTAGAAGTAGCCGTTCTGAGCGCCGATGGCGTAGCCGGCGATCATCATGCCCTCGATGACGCCCAGGGGGTTGCCCTCGAGGATGGAGCGATCCATGAACGCGCCGGGGTCGCCCTCGTCGCCGTTGCAGACCACGTACTTTTCATCGCCCTGGGAATTATAGGCGAACTGCCACTTCCGGCCGGAGGGGAAGCCCGCGCCGCCGCGGCCGCGAATGCCGGAGGCGAGCACTTCGTCGATGACTTCCTGGCGGCTCATGGACAGCGCGCGCTTCAGGCCCTGGAAAGCGCCCATGCCCAGCGCCTCGTTGATGTCCTCGGGGTTGATGACGCCGCAGCCGTGCAGGGCCACGCGGCGCTGCTTCTTATAGAAGTTGATGTCGTCCTGCTTGGAGACCTTCTCGCCGGAGCCGGGCTCCACATACAGCAGGCGGTCAACGACCACGCCGCCGCAGATGTCGGACTCGACGATTTCCTCGACGTCCCCGATCTTCACCAAGCGATACAGCGTGTCCTCGGGATAGATCTTCACAAAGGGGCCCTGGGAGCAGAAGCCGAAGCAGCCCACCAGATTCACGGTCACTTTGTCAGCCACGCCCTTGGCAGCCAGCACTTCGTTGAACTTCTCGGCGATCTCCCGGGAATGGTTGGAAAGACAGCCGGTACCGCCGCAGAGGACGATGTGCCGCTTGCCGTCCGCGCCGCT
>CAMVBO010000170.1 GCA_947165745.1 uncultured Clostridia bacterium
GCGCGCCGTAGCGCTGGCTGCCCGCCCAGGCGCAGCGCAGCAGGTTCACCGGGTTTTCCTGACCCGCCTCGACCATGCCGTCGTAAAAGCCCCGGGCGTACAGCTGGGGATAGACGTTGCCCACCTGCAGGTTGCTGCCCAGGTGGTAGCGGTAGTTCTTGTATTCATAGGTGCCGTATTCCGGCTCGGCCTCGTCCAGCCAGAAGATCCGGATGCCGGCGTCGTAGTAGTTCCGCTTGATCTTCTTCCAGACGTACTGCCGGGCGCGGGGATTGGTGGCGTCGTAGAACATGCTGTCCTCGACGAAGCGCATGCCGATCTGCTCGCCGTACTCCGCCCGCACCAGCAGGCCCTGCTGCTGCATTTCGGCGTAATTTTCGCTGGTCAGGGCCACCTGGGGCCACACGGACACCATCAGCTCGATGCCCATGTCCTTCAATTCCCTGACCATGGCCGCCGGGTCGGGGAAGAACTCCGGGTCGAAGCGATAATCGCCCATCTTCGGCCAGTGGAAGAAGTCGCAGACGATCACGTCGATCTTCAGCCCCCGGCGCACATACTCCCGGGCCACCTCAAGCAGCTGCTCCTGGTTCCAGTAGCGCAGCTTGCACTGCCAGAAGCCCAGGCCGTACTCCGGCATCATCGGGGCAAAGCCCGTGGCCCTGGCGTAATGCAGGCTGATCTCGCCGGGGCTGTCGCCGCAGGTGATCCAGTAGTCCAGCTGCTTTGTGGATTCGGCGCGCCAGGTGGTGCGGTTTTTGCCGAAGGAAACGCTGCCGATGGCGGGGTTGTGCCACAAAAAGCCGTAGCCCCGGCTGGACAGCACGAAGGGCACGCTGGCCTGGCTGTTGCGGTGGGCCAGCTCCAGGGTGCAGCCCTTCCAGTCCAGTATCTCCTCCTGGTACTGGCCCATGCCGTACAGCCGCTCGCCCTCCTGGCCGTCGAAGGTGGCGGTCAGGGCGAAGTCGCCGCCCAGGTGGGGCTCGAATTTCCGGGATTTCAGCGCCAGGGCGTTGGCCGGGGCGGTCTCCCGCAGCAGCAGCTCGCCTTTCTGGTTGAAGAAGCTGATCTGCGCGTAGCGGTGCCAGCTGTCCATGGCGATTTTCGCGGTCAGGCGGCCGTTGGTGATTTCGGCGCGGTTGCCGTCGATGGCGATGGACGCCTGTGTCTTTTCAGGCTCCAAAAGCGCCCAGCGGGTGTCGGCCACGTCCCCTTGCAGGGTGGAACGCACCCGCAGGCTGTCCTCGCCCCAGGGGGTGAGCACCAGGGTCTCGCCCCGGTTGCGCCAGATCAGTTCGTTTCCGGATTGCTCAAAGTAATTCATGGGGCACTCTCCTTGTCTTGCAAAATGGCTTGGACGCGCGGTTCACTGTTCGGACGACTTTTCCCGGGTCATCAGCGCCAGCACCGCGTCCCGGGGGTTGACGCCCTGGTGGACGATCTGGTCCACGGCCTCGGTGATGGGCATTTCCACGCCGTAGCGCCGGGCGAGCTGCATCGTGGCGGAGAGGGCGTTGATGCCCTCCACCACCATGCCGATTTGGGCGATGGCCGCCTCGGGGGGCACGCCCTCGCCGATCAGCTGGCCGCAGCGGTTGTTGCGGCTGTGGCGGCTGGTGGCGGTGACGATCAGATCGCCCATGCCGGCCAGACCGGGGAAGGTGCGCTCACTGCAGCCCATGGCGGTGCCCAGGCGGGTGATTTCCGCCATGCCCCGGGTGATCAGCGCCGCCCGAGCGTTGTCCCCGTAGCCCAGGCCCACGGAGATGCCCGCGGCCAGGGCGATGATGTTCTTCACCGCGCCGCACAGCTCCACGCCCCGGATGTCGGCGTTGGTGTATACCCGCAGGCAGGAATTCATAAAGATGTCCTGCACGCGTCGCGCCGCCTCGGGGTCGTCGCTGGCGGACACGATGGTGGTGGGCAGGTCCCGGGCCACCTCTTCGGCGTGGGTGGGCCCGGACAGGGCCACCAGGGGGTTTTTGTGGCGGCCATGGCGGTCCAGCTCGTCGCGAATGACCTGGGTCATCGTCATCAGCGTGTCCGGCTCCATGCCCTTGGCCACGTCCACCAGGATCATGCCGTCGCGGATATAGGGCTCGGCGGCGCGGGCCGTGGCGCGCAAGTACACCGAGGGCACCGCGAACAGCAGCACTTCCCGGCCTTCGCAGGCCCTGGCGATGTCGGCGGTGAAGCCGGTGGCCTGGGGAATGACCATGTCCGGCAGGTTGACCTGGCGCCGGGTGGCGCTGAGCTTTTCGATCTCCTCGGGCAGCGCCGACCAGACCGTCACCCCGTGGCCGAGGTTGGTCAGCATGCGGGCCAGCGCGATGCCCCAGGTGCCCGCCCCCAGCACGCCGATGGACGTTGGCTGCGGCAGGGCCGCGCCCTTGGGATTGATGGAATTCATGTCTGTCATGGGTTTCGCCTCCGGTGGTGAAGGATATGTCTATATTATAACGCCTGGAGGCCTTCGAGGCAATCCCGTTTCGCCGGTGAATTGCGCCTTGACAAGGGCGGAGGGGCTTGATAAGATTAGAGTGTGTTTCTAAATTCCTGAACATGCATTTTCGGCGTATGAGGCGCGTCGTCCCAACCACTCGAAACGCGCATCCTTGACTTTTAGAAACACATTCTGACGCGGAGAATCGCGCGCCGATTGTCCGGGGAGGTGCCATTGTGAAACGCTTGCTGATACTGCTGCTGGCGCTGGTGTGCGCCGGGCTTGCCGCCTGCAGGGCGGAGGGCGCTTCGCTGTCCTTTTCGTCTTTCGACGGCGGGGGGCATGAATACACCGTGGAGATCGAGGATCCGTCCGTCCTGGCCTGCGAGGCCGTGCGGGAATACGGCGGCGAGGATCCGGCGCTGGTGGACGGCGCTTCCTTCGCTCAGGTGTTCACCTTCACCGGCCTCAGGCCGGGGGAGACGGCGGTGAACGTCTACGGCCGCTCGCCGATCCTGGAGAACGACGACCGGCGATACATCGCCGCGGTGGACGAGGCGCTGAACGTGACGCTTTCGGCCGAGCGGGAGATTTCCACCTTCTTCCTGTACCGGTTCGGCGAGATGCGCTACGATTCCTATTACATCACCCGGGAGCGGGACGGCTGGCGGGTGTCGGTGAACGACGGCGAGGCGCGGCGCATCGACGGCGCGTCGGCGCAGGCGCTGGCGGGGGTCGTGGAAGAATACGGCCTGGAGCGCTGGGACGGCTTCAACGATTCGCAGCCCGATGTGCTGGACGGCGAGGGCTTTTGGCTGGAGATCCGGCTGACGGACGGCACCCACATCCTGGCCCGGGGCGACAACGCCTTCCCGGAGGACTACTTCCCGGCGATGGGCGCGATGTGGCGGATCCTGGAGGACGCAAAAATCGGCGACGACGAGGAGGACGAGGCGATGAAGCTGACCATCGGCGGCGAGGCGGTGCCCGTGACCTGGGAGGACAACGATTCAGTGGCGGCGCTGAAGGCGCTTTTGCCGCTGGAGATCGAAATGTCCATGTACGGCGGCTTTGAACAGGTGGGCCCCATCGGCGCGAGCCTGCCCCGGGACGACGCGCAGACGACCACGGCCCCCGGCGACATCGTGCTGTATTCGGGCAACCAGATCGTCGTTTTCTACGGCTCAAACAGCTGGGCCTACACCCGGCTGGGCCGCGTGGACCTGCCCGAGGCGGAGCTGGCCCGTCTGCTGGGCGGCGGCGACGTGACGATCAGCATCGAAAGGGAGTGAACCCGTGAAGTATCAGGGCATCCGAAAGATTCTCGAGGGAAAGTTCATCACCCGCTATGATGTGGACTATCTGACGGAGCAGGGGCATGAAAAGACCTATGAGATTGTCAGCCGCAACCGGAACATTCAGACCCTGGATCAGCTGCAGAACCGGGCGCCGGATTCGGTGATCATGATTCTGACCGACGAGACCGGCGACCGCATCCTGGTGAACCGGGAGTATCGCATGGCCATGGCCCAGTGGCTGTACAACTTCCCCGCCGGGCTGATCGACCCGGGCGAGACCCCGGAGGAAAGCGCCCGCCGGGAGCTGTGGGAGGAGACGGGGCTGACGCTGGTCCGGGTGGACGACGTGCTGGACAACAGCTACAGCGCCGTGGGCTTCTCCAACGAGCGGAACATCTGCGTGTTCGGCGCGGCGACGGGCCGGTTCCGGCAAAGCACCTCCGACGCGGAGGAGATCGAGCCGGGCTTCTACACCCGGGAGGAGATGAAGGCGCTGCTGCGGCAGGCGCCCTTCGCGGCCAGGACCCAGGCCTACTGCTACGCCTGGGCCTATGGAAAGTGACGGGAGGCGCGGCGATGTACAATTTCTACGGCTGGCAGAGCGCCGACATCCAAGACGCGCGGGGGCTGACGCCCCGGGACTACTATGACATCCTGCGCGGCATCTGGGCGGCGGATACCTGCGCACCCCGGATGCGGGCGAAGTGGCGCGCCGACAACCCCACCTACGGCCAGTGCTCCATCACCGCCTTCTTGATGCAGGACATCTACGGCGGGAAGGTGCTGGGCGTGCCCCGGGAGGGCGGGACGTTCCACTGCTTCAACGTCGTGGACGGCCGTGTGTTCGATCTGACCAGCGAGCAGTTCGGCGGCGAAAAGCTGGACTACGCCCACTGCCCGGAGCAGCTCCGGGAGGTCCACTTCGCCAAGGCGGAGAAGAAGGAGCGCTACGAAAAGCTGCGGGAGCGGCTGGCGCAGGCGCTTGCGTGAGAATAACAGACAGACAGGGCGCGCCCCGACGACGAGCGGGGCGCGTCTTGTTTTTGCCCAATTTTCCATATTGTGTCACAAATCAAACCATGCTTGTCATAAATGTAAATCCTAGGTAACCACTAATTAAATCGAGTTAGGGAGGTAAATTGAGAGAGAAAGCGAGAAAAACGAGGTCAA
>CAMVBO010000171.1 GCA_947165745.1 uncultured Clostridia bacterium
AGCTGGCCCCGGAGATCAGCCCGAAGAAGAGCTGGGAGGGCTCCATCGCGGGGCTGATTTCCAGCATCGGCTTTGCCGTGCTGGTGCCTTGGATCACCAAGCACCCCGTCGCCCACGCCTTCCCCGAGGTGGCCAGGCAGCTGGCCATCGCGCCGCTGCCGCCGCTGTGGGCCTTCGCGGTGCTGGGGCTGATCGCGGGCGGGCTGTCCCAGATCGGCGATCTGGTGGCGTCCCTCGTGAAGCGCCACTGCGGCATCAAGGATTTCGGCACCATCTTCCCCGGCCACGGCGGCATGCTGGACCGCATGGACGGCATACTGTTCTGCGGCGTGGCCTGCTATGTATTCTTCAAGATTGCGGGACTGTGATATGAAAACAAGGACAATCGCCATACTGGGCGCCACCGGCTCCATCGGCACCCAGGCTCTGGATATCGTGCGGCGCTACCCGGACGGGTTCCGCGCCGAATGCCTGACGGCCCACGGGGCGTCGGAAAAGCTGTTTAAGCTGTGCCGGGAATTCCATCCGAGCACAGCCGCGCTGGTGAACGAGCCGGAGGAGATCCCCGAAGATCTGCGGGGCATCCAGTGGTTTTTCGGCCCGGATTCCACGGTGCGGGCGCTGCTGGCCTCAAAGTGCCAGGACGCGCTGTGCGCCATCGTGGGCATCGCGGGGCTGGACGCGGTCTGGCACGCGCTGGACGTGTGCGAGCGGGTGCTGCTGGCCAACAAGGAGGCGCTGGTCACCGGGGGCGACCTGGTGATGAAGAAGGCCGCCGAATTGAACAAGCCCATGCTGCCCGTGGACAGCGAACACTCCGCCATCTTCCAATGCCTGCAGGCGCGCCAGGGCAACCCGGTCAAGCGGCTGCTGCTCACCTGCTCCGGCGGCGCGCTTCGCAGCTGGAAAAAGGAGGACATGTACGCCGCCACCGTGCGGGACGTGCTGGCCCACCCCACCTGGAACATGGGCGGCAAGATCACCGTGGACTGCGCCACGATGGTAAACAAGGGGCTGGAGGTCATCGAGGCCCATCACCTGTTTTCCATGCCCGCGGAGAAGATCGACGTGGTCATTCACCCCCAGAGCGTGATCCACAGTATGATCGAATTCGAGGACGGCGCGGTGCTGGCCCAGCTGGGCATGCCCGACATGCGCGGGCCCATCGGCTACGCCATGGGCTATCCGAACCGACTGCCCTACGACGCCAAACCGCTGGACTTCGCGGCCCTGGGACATCTGGACTTTGCCGCGCCGGACCACGACCGCTTCCCCTGCCTGGGCATGGCGATCCGCGCGCTCAAGACCGGCGGCAGCGCCCCGGTGATCCTAAACGGGGCCAACGAGGTGGCCGTGGGGGCGTTCCTGCACGGGCAGATCCCCTTCGGACGCATCGCCGAGGTGATCGACAGCGCGCTGCAGGCTGTACCCGCCTCCCCCATCGCGTCCATCGGGGATGTGTATGCGGCGGACCGGCAGGCAAGGGAATACGCGAAGGGACAATTGGGAATGAGGAATGAAGAATGAGGAATGGCGGTACAAATCCCTGCGGGATTTGTTTATATTTACGCTACAATCGTCATTTATAATTCAATGAAATCCGCAAGGATTTCTGCGACAATTCCCCATTCCCAATTCCTCATTAAACGGAGGCTTCTATGTTATCCAACATTCTGTATGTATTACTCGCCATCGTGATGCTGGGCATCATCGTGACGGTGCATGAATTCGGCCACTACCTGGTGGGCCGCCTGTGCGGCATCGGCATCGTGGAGTTCTCGGTGGGCTTCGGCCCGCGGCTGCTGGGCTGGGAGCGCAAGGGCATCAAATACTCCCTGCGGGCCATCCCCCTGGGCGGCTACTGCGCGTTTGTGGGCGAGGACGAGCGCAACGACGATCCCCGCGCCATGAACAACCAGCCCGTCTGGAAGCGGTTTATCACCGTGCTCGCCGGGCCCTTTATGAATTTCGTGCTGGCCTTTGTGGTCTGCGCCATCATGCTGAACGGCTACTTTGTCGCCGAGACCTTCCCCGTCGTGAACCAGGTGATGGAGGGCATGCCGGCGGAAGCCTCCGGGCTGCAGGCCGGAGACAGGATCCTGGAGATCAACGGCGTGGAGCTGACCAATGACTCCGCCGGCGTCAGCCTGATGCTCTCCACGATGCAGTCCAGCGACATGACCCGGCCCATCGACCTGGTGATCGAGCGGGACGGCCAGCGCATGAATTTCGCCATCAACGCTGTGCCCGTGGAGGACAGCGAGGGCACCCGCTACCAGATCGGCATCGTGTTTTCAAGCCGCACATTCACCTTCTTTGAGTCCATCCGAGAGGCCGGCAGCTACATGGCGGAGACCACCGGATTGATGCTGGACAGCCTGAAAAACCTGATCTTCAAGGGCGAGGGTCTGAACGACACCGCCGGCACCGTGGGCATCATCGCCGTGGTGGCCCAGCGCGCCCGGGAGGGCGTTTACGAGGTGCTGTGGCTGATGTACATCATCAGTCTGAACCTGGGCATTATGAATCTGCTGCCCATTCCCGCGCTGGACGGCGGGCGGCTGCTGTTCTTGATCGTCGAGATGATCCGCCGCAAGCCCATCCCGCCGGAGAAGGAGGGTATGGTCCACGGCATCGGCATGATCCTGCTGCTGGGTTTGTTCGTGGTGCTGACGTATCACGACATCGTGAAGCTGGTGACGGGAGGGTTCAACTTCTGATGTTTCCGACAAGAGAACAGGCCGAGGCTTTGCTTCGGAAGGGCGAAGCCCTCAACCCCGGGCCCTGGGGCAACCACAGCCGCACGGCGGCTCACTGTGCCGAAGCCATCGCCATGCGCTGCGGCATGGACGCGCGGCAGCCGCTGACTATAACTCCACACTCCACACTCCACACTCCACTCTCCACTCTTAAAGGAGCATCCGTTATGACCCGCAAAGTGACCGTAGGAAACATCGAGATCGGCGGCGGCGCGCCGGTATCCGTACAGACCATGACCAACACCGACACCCGGGACGTGGCGGCGACGCTGAATCAGATCCGGGCCATGGCGGCGGCGGGGGCGGACATCGTGCGCGTCTCCGTGTACGACGAGGCCTGCGCCAAGGCCGTGCGCGCGCTGGTGGACGGCAGCCCCGTGCCCCTGGTGGCGGACATCCACTTCGATCACCGGCTGGCGATACAATCCATCGAAAACGGCATCGCCAAGGTGCGCATCAACCCCGGCAACATCGGCGGGGAGGCCCATGTGAAGGAGCTGGCAGACTGCCTGAAGGTGCACCGCGTGCCGGTGCGCATCGGCGTGAACTCCGGCAGCATCGAAAAGGAGATCCTGGAGAAGTACGGCGGCGTGACCCCGGAGGGCATGGTGGAGAGCGGCCTGAACCACGCGCGGATGCTGGAGAAGGCCGGGTACGACGACATCGTGCTTTCCTTCAAGGCCACGGACGTACAGAAGATGGTGGCGGCCTGCCGGCTGGCGGCCAGGGTCTGCGATTATCCCCAGCACATCGGCGTCACCGAATCCGGCACGGCGGACGTGGGCATCGTGAAGAGCGCCGTGGGCATCGGCGCGCTGCTGCTGGAGGGCATCGGCGACACGATCCGCGTGTCCCTGTCCGGCGACCCGGTACAGGAGGTCCCGGCGGGGCTGGCCATCCTGCGAGCCTGCGGATTGCGCAGGGACGGCATCGAGATCATCTCCTGCCCCACCTGCGGGCGAACGGGCATCGACGTGGAGGGCATCGCCCGCCGCGTTCGCGCCGAGACGGCGGACATCCGGGTGCCATTAAAGGTGGCCGTGATGGGCTGCGTGGTGAACGGCCCCGGCGAAGCCCGGGAGGCCGACCTGGGCGTGGCCGGCGGCAAGGACGGCGCGGGCGTGCTGTTCGTGAAGGGCCAGCCGCCCAGATCCATCAAGGGCGGCGACCTGGCGGCGGCGCTGATCGCCGAGATTCGCAGGATGGTCAAGGGAAAATGACAGGCATCATCGCAGATTCGTTCAACACACACGCGGTGTGGCTGAAGACGGAGCGCCTTTTGCTGCGGGAGCACACCGCCGGGGATTTGGAGCCCCTGCACGCGATCCTGTCCAACCCCGCCGCCACCTGGTATTTGCCGGGCATGCACAAAAACGAGCTGGTGGAGACGGAGGCCTATCTGCGCTCGGTGATGCGGGACGCGGACAGCCACCACCGGCTGCGTTACAACCTGGCCGTGGAGGACGGGAAGACGGGCGCGCTGCTGGGCAGCGTGGGCCTGCACGTGATCGAGAGCGTGCCCCAGGGCGCCCACTACGGCCTGGGCTATTTCCTGCGCCCGGATGTCTGGAACCAGGGCTACGCCACCGAAGCCGCCCGGGCCGCGCTGGCGTTCATCTTCCAGGGCAACGCCTGCCGAGTGTCGGCGTCCTGCCTGGCGGAGAACATCGGCTCCCGGCGGGTCGCCGAGAAGTGCGGCATGACCCAGGAGGGGCTGCTCAGAGCTCACACCTGGCACGACGGCCAGTGGAAGGATTGCGCGGTGTACAGATTGTTGAGGGAAGAATTCTCCATTTACGAAAGGCAGCCAAATGTCTGAACTCTGGAAAAACCTGATCGCCCAGGAGGACCCGGCGCTGGCAGACCAGCTGGCGCTGACTCGGGTGAGCATATCGAAAAAGACGGGACAGATGCGGGTGAAGCTTCGCAGCCCGAAGCTCCTGAACGACATCCAGTTTGAGCGCGCGCAGCGGCTGATCGCCGGTGCGTTTCCCGCTGTGGGCGTAAAGGTGCAGCTGGAATACCCGGATCTGCGGGATGAGGTGTTAAAGGACGTGACGCTGGCCAGCCCGGTGATGAAGTCGCTGGTGCGGCACGAGAGCCCCGGCTGCATGCCCTTCATCGACTGGAACGGCAAGGGCTGGGCG
>CAMVBO010000172.1 GCA_947165745.1 uncultured Clostridia bacterium
TGGCAGGCCTTCAAGCCCTCCACCGCCTACATGCTGGTGGACGTGCTGAAGGGCTGCGTGTCTCCGGAGCTTGGCACCGGCTCCAAGGCCAACTTCGGCGGGCTGACCGTGGCCGGCAAGACCGGCACCAACACCAACAACATCGGCGTCACCTTCGCGGGCATCACCGGCTATTACGCCGGAGCCGTGTGGGTCGGCTCGGACAACTACAAGCCGCTGACCAGCGACGCCACCGGCGGCAGCTACGCCGCGCCGCTGTGGGGCGCGATCATGAGCGAGGTTCACTCGCTCACCGGCTGCACCCACGACCGGCCCATCATCGCCGGCTCCCCGGCGGACTACGGGCTCACGGCCTGCACGGTCTGCTCGGTGTCCGGCATGCTGCCCACCAGCGCCTGCCGCAACGACGTGAACGACTACGGCACCACCACCGACTACTACCTCAACGGCACCCAGCCCACCGCCTATTGCAACATGCACAGGGCCGTGCGGGTGTGCACCCACAGCCACCAGGTGGCGTCTTCCAGCTGCCACGACACCCGGGTCTTCGGCATGATCTACATTCCCGAGGGCCATCCCCTGCGCTACGCCAAGTCGCTGGACAGCGTCACGGACTACTTCACCGGGGCTTCGACGAACGAAAACTCCACCAGCCTGGGAAGGTGTACGCTGGGACGTTGAATGGTCAGACAATCAATGGGCATTGTATAGCGTGTGAATCCTCCGTCAATAATGTTTGACGGAGGATTCTTTATGGCTGCGTTTATCGACAGAATCGCGTTTACATCCCTCGCGGCGGCGGGGCTGTACCTGTTCTTTCTGAACGCCTGGGGCAGCATACCGCTGGCCGCCGCGCTGGCGTTTGTGTGCGTGGCGCTGGGGCGGAAGCTGATCGCGTCGCGGCCTCGGCGGCGGCTGGCGTCTGCGGCGCGCGTGCGCGAAGAACTGCTGCGACTGGCGGGGCTCCCGGACGCCCTGGCCCAGGCGGAGCTGACGGTGCTGGTGCAAAAGCGCTGGCCAGGCGAGGCTTTCACCCTCACCCCGGTGCTGAAGCACCCGGAGGCCACGCTGACCTCCGGCGATCTGCTGAACGCCTGGAAGGCCAACCGGGAGGCGGCGCGGCTGGTGGTGGCCGCCACCTGTCCGGCGGAACCCCGGGCCCGGGTCTATGCCCGGGAACTGCGTTCGCCCGATGTGGCGGTAGTGGACAGCCGCGCGCTGGCCCGGCTGCTGCGGCGGAGCCTGCCGCCGGAGGCGCCCGCCCCGCGCGTGTCGGCGCGCCGGAAGCTCCGGCGGCTGGCGGCACGGATCGCCACGGCCCGCGTCTCGCCCAGAAACGCCCTGCTGGCGCTTTCGCTGCTGGCGCTGTATATGCGCGGCGCTGGGCCGCTCTATCTGTTTGGGGCGCTGGCGCTGCTGGCCCACCTGGGCGTGGCCATCGCTCAACGGCGGGTGGGCCGGAGTCTGTTTGAGGAATAAAAAGGGCTGTCTCAAAACATTTGCCGATCGGGAAAAACGTCTGCAGCGGCGGCCTCCAGGCCGCCAAATGGCGCCGTAGACGACGCCGCTACAGGCCGCTTCTTCCGGTCAATGTATTTGAGACAGCCCTTTTCTTTCAGGGTTACAGATCCTCCAGCCGGATTTTGGAATCCTCCCTGGCCTGGCGATAGATGCAGAACCGGTTGCCGATCACCTGCACGCCCTCGGCGTGCACGCGCTGGCACAGCTCGTCGCAGGCGGCGCGGGTGCTCTCATAAGGCGCGGTGTTCAGCACCGCCACCTTGATCAGCTCCCGGGCCTCCAGCGCGTCCCAGCACTGCTTGATGAGATTGTCGTTGATGCCGTCCTTGCCAATGTGCAGCACCGGCTCCATCGAATTGCACATGGCGCGAAGCTTCGCGCGCTGTCTGGTTGTCATAGTGTATTCCTCCAATCATTCCTGTGATCAGGAAAACGAAACGTTTTCCGGGTCGGCAGGCAAGCGAGCGCCGCGGGTTGCGCGGCACGCCGACGATCACTCCACGAAATCGAACTCCATCTCCCCGATCACGACGCTGTCGCCCTCCTTCGCGCCCGCCTCACGCAGCGCGTCGATGACGCCCAGCCGGCGCAGCGACCGGTGGAAGTAGTTGAGCGACTCCTCGTTGTCGAAGTTCACGGACTCCATCAGGCGGTCCATCTCGCGCCCCGAGACGAAGTACACGCCGTTTTCCGCCTCCACGGTGAAGGGCTCGCCGTTCAAATCGTCGATGTCGCCCAGCGCCTCCTCCAGGAAGGGCTCGGCGGGCGGGCAGGTGTCCAGCAGCTCCACGGTGGCGTAGAGCAGGGCGTTGAAGTTCTGCCGAGTGGCGGCGGAGACGGGATAGATGCCGATGCCGGTGCCCTCCAGCTTGTCCCGCAAGCGCTTCAGGTTCTCCTCCGCGCCGGGCAGGTCCATCTTGTTGGCCACGACGATCATCGGCCGGTTTCTCAAATCGCCGTAGGCCTCCAGCTCCTTCATAATGGCGTCATAGTCCTCCAGCGGGTCGCGGCCCTCGCTGCCGGCGATGTCCAGCACATGCAGCAGCATCCGCGTGCGCTCCACGTGGCGCAAAAACGCGTGGCCCAGGCCCACGCCCTCTGCGGCACCCTCCACCAGGCCGGGGATGTCCGCCAGCACAAAGCTGGCGTCGCCGTGCTTCACGATCCCCAGATTGGGCTGGAGGGTGGTGAAGTGGTAGTTGGCGATCTTGGGCCGGGCTGCCGTGACCACGGACAGGATCGTGGACTTGCCCACGTTCGGGAAGCCCACCAGGCCCACGTCCGCGATGGATTTCAACTCCAGCGTCAGCTCGATCACGTCCCGCTTTTCGCCGGGCTTGGCAAACTGGGGGGCCTGCCGGGTGGGCGTGGCGAAGTGCTGGTTGCCAAAGCCGCCGTTGCCACCCTTCACCAGCGTCTTGCGCGTCCCGGGCTCGAACAGGTCCAGCAGCAGCTTGCCCGTGGCCTTCTCCCGCACCACCGTTCCCGGGGGCACCTGGATCACCACCGGCTCGCCGGATTTGCCTGTCCTGCGGTTGGCCATGCCATCGCCGCCGTTTTCGGCGGTAAACTTGCGCTTGTAGCGAAAGTCCATCAGCGTGTGCATGCGCTCCGACGCCTCGAAGATCACGTCGCCGCCGCGCCCGCCGTCGCCGCCGTCCGGCCCGCCGGCCTGCACGAATTTTTCCCGGTGGAAGGACACGCAGCCGTTGCCGCCGTCGCCCGCCTTCACCGTGATACTGACTACATCAACAAATAACGCCATATCTGCCTCTCAATCAGAAATCAGGAATGGGGAATGGCTGTGCGGATTCTTCGGATTCCTCTGACTTCGCCCGGCCATCCACCGATCATTTCTCATTTTTCATCCAAGTGTTTTTCACAAAGCCCCTCGTTCAGCGGGCACCGGTCGCACTCCGGCTTGCGCGCGTGGCAGCAGCGCCGGCCGTGCCAGATGATCAAATGGTGCCCCAGGGACCAGATGTCCCTCTCCAGCAGGGCGCGCAGCTGCTCCTCCACCTTCTCGGGGGTGCTGCCGTCGGCCAGGCCGATGCGCCGGGAAACCCGGAACACGTGGGTGTCCACGGGAATCTGATCGTCCCCGAAGGCCGCCAGCAGCACCACGCCCGCGGTCTTCTGCCCCACGCCGGGCAAGGCCATCAGCTCCGCGCGGGTGCCGGGCACCTTGCCGTCGTACTGTTCCACCAGCGCGCGGCTGGCGGCCACGATGTTCTTCGCCTTGTTGCGGTACAGCCCGCACTCGCGGATCATCGGCTCCAGCGCCTCGGGCGTGAGCCGCGCCATGGCGAAGGCATCTGGATACTCCGCAAACAGCCGGGCCGTGACCAGATTCACCCGCTTGTCCGTGCACTGGGCCGAGAGGATCGTGGCGATCAGCGTCTCATAGGGATTGCGAAAGTTCAGCTCCGGCCTGGCCTCGGGGTACAGCTTGCGCAGCGCTTCCATCACCTGTGCCGCACGCTCGGCGTCCATGGCAACCCCTCCCGCTTTTGTAGTTGCAATGATTATACACTTTTCCCGGCGAGGCGGTCAAGCATGAAACGGTAAATCAGGCCCGGCGCGGCGGAAATACGGCCTCGTGCGTCCCTCCGTCGTCGATCATTTCAATGAACCCGCCCTCCACATGCGCGCCGTCCAGCGTCACGCCGTCGGCGCGATGATCGCAGACCAAACGGTATTCGCTCCTTCCAAAGGGCACGGTCAGCGATGCCCTGGGCCATTCCCCCAGCAGCGCGCCCAGCTTCACGCGATTCCCCCGGCGCTCATAGCCCAGCAGTTCAAGCGTACAGCTGTGCATCCAGCCCGCCGCGCCGGTGTACCAGGTCCAGCCGCCCCGGCCCTCCATGCCGGGGCGATCGTACACGTCCGCGGCCATCACATAGGGCTCCACGCGGTAGGCTTTCACCTTCTCCGGCGCGTCGGCGTGATACGCGGGCAACAGCATCTTTATCGCCCTGTGCGCCCGGTCGGCGTCGCCCATGCGAATCAGCGCCAACAGCAGCCACAGCGCCCCGTGGGTGTACTGGCCGCCATTTTCCCGCACGCCCGGCGGATAGCCCCGGATGTAGCCGGGGTTCGCGCCGCGCCCGTCAAAGGGAGGGGTCAACAGCCGGATGAGGCCGTGCGCTTCGTCCACCAGCCGGTCCCAGGCGGCGTCCATGGCCACGCGGCATCGGGCCGCGTCCAGCCCCGCCAGCACCGCCCAGGCCTGGGAGATGGCGTCGATCCGGCACTCCGCGTTCCCGGCGCCGCCCAGGGGCGCACCGTCGTCGTCATAGGCCCGCAGATACCAGCCGCCGTCCCAGCCGTGCACCTCCACGGCGATGCGCAGCCGCCGGGCCAGCGCCTCCAGCCAGGC
>CAMVBO010000173.1 GCA_947165745.1 uncultured Clostridia bacterium
CTCGACGCGGAACAGGAACAAGCCCATGAAATCATCCAGGCTGCCGATGCCCAGGATTTTGTCAATCATCTGGTCGATATAGGCTTCCATCTCCGGGCTGAGATCAACCTGTTCGGCCTGAAGCAGCTCGGGCATCGTGCCAATATCGATCCAGGTATTGCCGACATAGGCGAGCGCACAGAGATCGTCAATGTCGTCGGTCTTTGGGTTGTACACGCCGTGGATCAGCAACGGCAGCGCGTAGCCCGGGACGCAAACCATGGACATGGTGCGCCCGTCCTGCCCGGCGTTGGTGCTGGCGTAGTAGAACACGCCGCTCAACCGCTCTTTGGCCCACTCCGTCAGTTCCGCCTGTATCTCCTCCTCCTGCAGCCGGTCCAGCCCGCCGGATCCTTCGTCAGCGTCGCTGAACACCAGATCAATGATTGCCGCCAGCGGGCCGCCTTCCTCGCCCTTATGGGCCTCCAGCGGCTTCTGGAGGAAAGGTGGGAGCACGCTGTAATCCCCGGCCATCGTCTTGAAAAAGACATCGCTCACCACGGTCATCAGCTTGTTCACGTCCACGCTGAACACGTACAGTATCCACTGTTCGTCGTCGAAGGCCTCGTTCTCCGGCAGCGTGAGGGTCAGAAGCGCCCGGTCGTCGTCGAAGGTCTCCGGCTTCTCCTCCACGCCCAGACGGGTGGCGTCCAGCGCGCGGCGCAGCTCCGTATCGTACTTCTCAAGCCCGCAGGCCTTCAGCGCCCAGGGTAGCAGCCGGGCCAGCTGGGGATAATCCGTGCCGGGCACCATGGCGCAATCCACGGTGAACCAGAACGAACGTCCCTCCTCCATCGTCATGCCGCCCTTTTCATACAGCCGCCAGGCCAGGTGGTTGAGCAGCGAGGAATTGCTGTGCACACCGCCCTGATCGTTCAGCATAGTGGGCGTCTTGACGTTGGGAACATAGTACACGTCCCAGGTGAACTCCGGCTGCTGGAAGCTGTGGGGGTCGCTCATGCTGCGTACCTTGCTGACACTCCTGTCGCCCAGCACCCAGCTGGCCGCGTCCTCGCCCTCCATCAGCTTCTGGCAGGTCTTGCCCTGGATGTCGCTGATGGCCTCGTTGATGGCGCCGTAGTCGTTCATGTAGGCGTTGTAGGTCATCACGCTGCCGGTCACGGAGTGGGTGTACTCGTGCGCCAGCACGTCCAAACACTGGGACAAGTCGTTCCCCTGGCTGGCCAGGAATATCTGCCATCCCAGATAGCCGCCCACATAGGCCGCGTTGTCAATGGGCACGCGGTTGATGTCGCAGTAGTTGTTCAGGATCAGGATCGGCGTGTCCAGGCCGTCGCTGCCGGACCAGCCGATGGCCTTGTAGTAGTCGTAGGCCTTGCAGTAATTGTACAGGGACAGCAGGGCAACCTGGTCCCACGCCCGGTTGTCCGGGCTGTAGACCAGTGAAACCCGGCCGCCGCCATACAGGAAGTCCCAGCATTCCGCCACGACGATCCTGCGCTCCAGGTTGCCCAGGTAGTACATGCCGGTGCGCTTGTCCCGCATCACGGTGACGGTGATCTCCTGTTCGCCGCCGGTGGACAGGTCCACATAGCCGGTGTAGTCCGCGGGCTCCATGAACTCGAACACATAGCTGGCGTCAAAGCCGCTGGTCCCCGCCTCGTCGCCGGGCATGATGGTGGGCAAGCTGTACAGGTAATCGCCGGACAGGGTCACGTAATGGGCCAGGTACGGTAGATCGGAGGAATGTGTCTGGCTGCCGTCGGGGTTGTCGGTGTAGACCACCCACACCCAGCGGCTGCCCTCGTCGTCCTCTGCCTCGATGTCGATCTCAAGCGTCACGGGCAGAATCATCCTGTCGGTGAGGCCCTCCACGACGGTGAGCGCCTGCTGCCGCGTTTTTTCGGCGTGATCCAGCACCAGCGCCTCCGCCGCTTCCGCGGTAATGCCCTCGGCCTGCTCCACCGCAGGCAGGTCGGACACGATGCTGCTGGTGAGGCCCAGCATGTGGCCCTCACCATCCGTGATGACCTTCACGGCCCCGCCCAGCACGGTGGTGTTGTCATACATCTGCTGGAATACGTAATAGCGGTTGCCGCAGGCGTCCGTCAGCGTGCGCCAGGGCTCAAGCAGGGTGCGCTCGTCGCCGCCCAGCTGATCCAACACGCCGTCCACCACCCGGCCGGCGCTGTCAAAACCCGAAACGGGATAATCCACGGCGGCGCCGTTGATCATCGTCACCCGCCCGTCGCGGGTGTATGTGGAATAGGCCGCGGTCTTGTCGGCCGTCTCTGCCAGCGACACCGAGCTGAGCAGTATGCCCAGCGCGATCGCCACCGACAGGATTATTCTGGTGATTCGCATGGTTTTGTAATCTCTCTTTTATCAATAATCGTTGCGTGCCAAAGTGGATGACGGCGTCGCTTTAAGCATCGGAACCGTCTTCGACGAACTCGGCCGCTACGCTGTCCGCGTTCAGTCGCACGCGCCGGCCCTCGCTCAGGTCGTAGAGCAGGTTCGTCTCGTCGAACGCCATCCAGTTCTTTCATGTCCCATGGGTCGGCGTTTGCGCACCGGTTCCATATTTACTGTTTTTCGATCGCGTCGAAGCACCCGGCGAGGCGCACACCCTCCAGGGCCCGCGCAGCGTCCAGCTGGGCAGCGGAGACGCCCCCTTCGGCCTCGACCTCGATCACATAGTGGTACTTGCCCAGCGCGCTGCCCTCCGGCCGGTCGTGAAGGGTCACCAGCTCCAGGCCGGAATCGTGCAGCGCGACGATGATGTCGTCCACGCGGCTGGCCTCGCAGGTGGCCACGAACACAGCCCGGGACAGTCCCTCCCCCTCCGGCGCCTGCCGGGAGAGTACATAAAAGCGGGTCTTGTTGGCATCGGTGATCTGGACGTTCTCCGCCAGCACCTCCAGCCCGTACAGCGGCGCGGCCCCCGGGGCGGCGACGGCGGCAATGGTCCTGTCCCCCGTCTGGGCCACATAGCTGGCGGCCGCAGCGGTGCTGGGCATCTCCTCCACGGCGGCGTCCGGCATGTGCTCCGAGCGCCACCGGGCGCTCTGCGTCAGGCCCTGGGCGTGGGAGCACACGGTCCGGATGTCCGAAAGCGTCGCGCCGGGCACGCCCATGAGGGTCTGGCTGATGGGCAGGATCACCTCGCCCGCCACAAACGCCCCTTCCGCGCCGATCAGCGCATCCACGTAGTTCACCACGGCGCCGCCCACGGTGTTCTCCTGGGGGATCACGGCGTAGTCCGCCGCCCCGGAGAACAGGTCGGCGATGGCGTCGTTCACCGTCTCCTTTGGGTTCAGTGTCTCCCCGTTTTGAAAGAAAAACTGCGCGGCCTCCTCGGTATAGGTGCCGGCGGGGCCAAGATAGCTGACCCGCGCGGCGTTTTCCGCCTCCCGCGCCCATCCGACAGAGACGCACAACAGAACCGCGCACAGGGTGAGTATCGCACACTTCACGCGCATAGACACATCTCCTCCCTTCGCTATACAGCGATCGTCTTCTTCCTCCGTCACACGCCTTTGACCATCAGGCGCAGGCTGTTGGGCAGCTCGGCGCCGTCGGCAAAGGCGTATTCCTCGTCTTCCGTCACACCGCCCAGTACCGCCAGCGGCAGTTCCCTTGCTCCGGTGGTCACGTCCAGGCGCGGCCCGGCATAGCGAATGATCCACTCCGCCCGATCCGTGGCCTCGGAATACTCGCAGACGGCCTGCACCCGCGGCGATTCCATCGCGGGAATCAACAGCTGCACGGTCTCCTCGAAGGCCAGCTGGATGTGATTTGCCAGCTTCGGGGCGATCTGGTTTTTGTTGCACCAGGCGATGATTTCCCCGGCCATGCCCAGGAAGTCGTAGTCCCGGCTTGCGATGTTCAGCTCCAGCACCTTGAGCCTTCGCACGAATCGGCGGGTGTTTTCACGCCGGGGATTGACAAATACCTGCTCGGGCGTGCCGTCCTCATAGATGCCGCCCTCGTCCATGTAAAACACGCGGTTGCAGATGGCCCTGGCGAAGTTCATCTCGTGGGTGACGATCATCATGGTCTTGCCCGTCTTGGCCAGGTCCCTGATGACCGCCTGCACCTCCCCCACCATCGTGGGGTCCAGGGCGCTGGTCGGCTCGTCCAGCAGGATCACGTCCGGGTCCATGGCCAGCGTGCGCGCGATCGCGATGCGCTGCTTCTGGCCGCCTGACAGCTCGTCCGGATAGTTCAGCGCCTTCTCCGCCAGACCCACCGTGCGCAGGAGCCGCATGCCGGTATCATAGGCCTCCTGCTTCGATTTTCCAAGCAGGTCCATCGGCGCCAGCATGATGTTCTCGATCACCGTCTTATGGCCGAACAGGTTGAACGACTGGAACACCATGCCCATCTTCTGGCGGACCCTGTTGATGTCACACTTCGGGTCGGTGATCTCCACGTCGTCCACCCAGATCTTCCCCGCCGTGGGCTTTTCCAGCTGGTTGATGCAGCGCAGCAGCGTGCTCTTGCCCGTGCCGGAAGGGCCGATGACAGAGATCACGTCGCCGTCGTGGATTTCCGCGCAAACATCCTTCAAAGGGGTGACGTTTGGGTACTCTTTCTTCAAATGCTCAATTCTGATCATCGGTTTTCACCCCCTTCAGGATGTCGGCGGGTTTGCGGCGCTTCGGGTTGAAATTGACGCCGATCCGGCTGATAAGGAAGCCGACCAGGCCCTCCAGCAGGAAGTAGATGATCGTCACGGCGATCAGCGGGAAGAAGGCTTCGTAGGTTCGACTGCGCACGATGTCGCCCATCTTTGTAAGGTCCTGCACGGCGATGTAGCCCACGATGGCCGTCGCCTTGATGAGGCCCACGATCTCGCCCCTGTAGGCGGGCATCACGTGGGGCAGCG
>CAMVBO010000174.1 GCA_947165745.1 uncultured Clostridia bacterium
TCGCTCAAAAGTGCCGGAGAATCATGCCGCAGGACGATGGGATCAGCGCTGATAGTATCATTTCTATTCAAATGTCCTTGTAGTGGCGGCATTGCGCCACTCACCTCCCCATCGCAATGGGGAGGTGGCCGCAGGCCGGTGGGGCACTCCAAAAACGCTCATTCCTCGCTGCTCCCTCATGCGGCGGCGGCCTGCCGAGTCGTGAATTGAAGCGAGCGGCTCGGCGCAGGGTGCCGAACGCGATGCTTCACTGAACAGCGACGCAGGCCGCCAAAAAGAAACGTCCTTCGGGTCCTTTCCCGAAACTGGGTCGGAAAGGGAACCGGGAACATGCCTGCGCGTATATGACGCGGTGGCCACGCGTCTCCCCTCCACAATTTTGCGCCTCTTTATTGACACGCCCACGTCCGAACGCTTATAATGGGCATATGAATGATTACCGCAGCAAATCCAACGTGCATAGCCACACCACCTTCTCCGACGGGAAGAATACCGCCGAGGAGATGGTCCAGGCCGCGCTGGCCCTGGGCTTTCACACCCTGGGCTTTTCCGAGCACGGCCCGGCGGACTATGACGACGTCGCCATGCCGGCAGAGCGGGCGGGCGCGTACCGGGCGGAGGTCGAGCGCCTGCGAAAGGTCTGCGCGGGCCGGATCCGCCTGCTGCTGGGGCTGGAGCACGACTGGCTGTCCCCGGCGGAGCTGTCGGGATACGACTATTGGATCGAGTCCGTCCACTACGTGCGCCGCAATGGACGTCTGTGGTGCGTGGACTGGGATCGGCAGCGGCTAGAGGCTGCCCGGGACGACCTCTACGGCGGCGATATCTACGCCCTGTGCCGGGATTATTTCCGCACCGTCTGCGAATCCATCCAGGCCACCGGCGCGCAGATTCTGGGCCACATCGAGCTGATTATGAAATTCAACGAGGCCCGGGACCTGTTCGACGACGCCGACCCCCGCTATTTGAAGAGCGCGCTGGAGTGCGCCACGCTGGCGGCGGAGAGCGGCAGGCTGATCGAGATCAACACCGGGGCAGTGGCCAAGGGCTACCGCTCCGTCCCCTACCCCGGCGAGGCCATGCTTCGCCGCGCCTGCGAGGCGGGCGGGCGCGTCATCGTCACCAGCGACTGCCACAACAGGGTTCTCCTGGACAGCCACTTCGCCGAGGCCGCCGCGCTGGCCAGGGCCTGCGGCTTCAAAACCGCCTGGGAATACCGGGGAACGGAACAAATCGAATACCCGCTTTGACGGAGGAAATTATGACCAAGCGCATCGCCCTGTACGCGGGCAGTTTTGATCCCTACACCAACGGCCACCACGACATTGTGAAGAAGGCCGCCGCCCTGTTTGACGAGGTGGTGGTGATGATCGCCGTGAACATCGAAAAGCGGCGCGCCACCGACGCCGAGGCCATGCGCCAGGCCATCCAGGCCGCCCTGGAGGCCGACGGGCTTTCAAACGTCCGGGCAGTGACCCACACCGGCCTGGTGGCGGAGTATTGCGCCGGGCACGGCATCCGCTGGTATGTGCGGGGGCTTCGCAACAGCATGGATTACAACTACGAGGAAAATCTGGCTCAGGTCAACCGCCTGATCAACCCGGACCTGGAGTCCATCTACCTGCGCAGCGACAAGCCCGCCATCTCCTCCAGCATGATCCGGGAGCTGCGCGCGTTTGGAAAGGATGTCGGGAACTACGTCCCGGAGGCGGTATTGGGACAATTGGGAATGAGGAATTAATGGCGAGCGGCGCCATTCGCCAAAGAGCCTCCAAGCAAAGCCGTCGGCATACGGCCTCATCCGACCCTGCGGGCCACCCTCCCCAAAGGGGAAAGCTTGCGGGCGCTGAACCGGCAAACTTGATTCCGCATTGTCAACAAGCGATCAGAAAAGAGTGTAACAACGCATGAAAAAGGTTGGAATGGTCTCCCTGGGCTGCGCGAAGAACCGGGTGGACAGCGAAAACATGCTGGGCATGCTGCGGGAAAAGGGCTTTCAAATCGTCAGCGACCCCGCCGAGGCGGACGTGCTGTTCGTGAACACCTGCGGCTTCATCGAGAGCGCCAAGGAGGAATCCATCGACGCCATCTTCGAGATGGCCCAGTACAAGAAGGATCGCCCGGGCGTCAAGCTGTTCGTCACCGGCTGCCTGGCCCAGCGCTATCCGGACGCGCTGCTTAGCGAGATCCCGGAGATCGACGGCATACTGGGCGTGGCGGAGTACGGCCGCCTGTTTGAGATGATGGACGCGGCGGCGGCGGGCGACAAGCCCTGCTATACCGCCAACGGCGCGCGGTTTTTGAACTCGCCCCGGGTGCTGACCACCCCCGGCTACAGCGCCTATGTGAAGATCAGCGACGGCTGCGACAACCGCTGCACCTACTGCGCCATCCCGCTGATTCGCGGCGGCTACAGTTCCCGGCCCTTTGACGACATCGTCTCAGAGTGCGAAAAGCTGGCGGGCGAGGGCGTGACGGAGATCACGTTGATCGCCCAGGACACCAGCCGCTATGGCTGTGATTTCGGGGATGGGCACTATATGCTGCCGGAGCTGCTGGAGGCCGTGAGCGCCATCGAGGGCGTTCACTGGGTGCGGGTGCTCTACTGCTACCCGGACAGCACCGAGGACCGGCTGCTGGACGCCATCCGGGACCTGCCAAAGGTGGCCCCGTACCTGGATCTGCCGCTGCAGCACATCGACGACGAGCTGCTCAAGCGGATGAACCGGCGCGGCAGCGCGGACTGGATCAAGAGCCGCATCGCCGAGTGCCGCAAGCGGGGCATACTGCTGCGCACCACGATGATCGTGGGCTTCCCCGGCGAAACGGACGAACAGTTCAAAACCCTGCTCGACTTCGTGAAGGAGGCCCGGTTCGAGCGCCTGGGCGCGTTCACCTACTCTCCCGAGGAGGGCACCGCCGCCGCGAAGATGCCGGGACAGATCGACGAGGCCATGAAGCGCGCGCGCATGGACCAGCTGATGATGCTGCAGCAGGGCATCTCCATGGAGATGAACGAGGCCCGCATCGGTACCGAGTGCGAGGTGCTGGTGGACGGCTTCGACGAGGAGACCGGCCGCTTCTATGGCCGGAGCCTTCTGGAGGCCCCCGAGAGCGACGGCTGCATCTGGCTGAACGCCGAGCGCGAGCTGACCCCCGGCGAATACGTGAACGTGCGCATCACCGGCGCCGACGCCTATGATTTAGAGGGAATTGTGAAAGAGAATTAGAGTGTGTTTCTAAATCCTGAACATGCATTTTCGGCGTCTTGAACTGCATTTCTGTGTTGATTTCCCTTGACTTAGCAGAATTAGGCAACAGGGCAGCGGGAATAGCTGCTGGCACACCCTGCTCCCTGCTCCCTACTGCCTACTGTCGGCTCCCTACTCCCTGACCCCTCCAAAAGGAGCGCAACTATGAACCTACCCAACAAACTCACCCTGCTGCGCGTGTGTCTGATCCCCTTTTTCGTGATCTTCGCGAAGATGGGCGGCGCGGCCATGCAGGCGGCGGCCGTGGGCATCTACGTGCTGGCCTGCGCGACGGACGCGCTGGACGGACACATCGCCCGCAGCCGGAATCTGATCACCAACTTCGGCAAGTTCATGGACCCCATCGCCGACAAGCTGCTGGTGATGAGCGCCATGATCGTGTTGACGGCCCAGGGCCGCATGCCCGACTGGGTGTGCATACTGATGCTGGGCCGGGAATTCCTGGTCAGCGGCTTCCGCCTGGTGGCGGTGGAAAACGGCGTGGTGATCGCCGCCGGCCCCCTGGGCAAGGTGAAAACCGTGTTCCAGATGGTCTCCACCATCGCACTGATGCTGCTGGTGCCCGTGGAAGGCGCACCCCTGCTGGGAGAAGCCGGCGCGATCGTCGCCCGGGTGCTGATGTACATCGCCCTGGCCCTCACCGTCGTCAGCGGCGCGGATTACATCATTCGCAACCGCGAGTGCATCAAGGACATGTGAATCAAGTGTGGAGTGTTGAGAGTGGCGTGTGGAGTGAAGGCTTGTGCTGCCTCGCGGCAGCCACAGTCAACTCCATTCTCCACACTCCAAACTCCACACTCAATAGAGCCATACATTACACCAGAAAGGAATCATCGCCATGAACAAGTGGTCCCGCATCAAATTCCACCCCAACCTGCCCCTGGGGGCGGACGGCCGTAGGGTCACGGCCAGTCCCGAGCACATCCGCCTGAGCAAGGACGCCGCCCGGGAGGGCATGGTCCTGTTGAAGAACGAGGGCGGCGCGCTGCCGCTGAAGCACGGCTGCAAGGTGGCGCTGTTCGGCAAGGGCACCTATGACTACGTGAAGGGCGGCGGCGGCAGCGGCGACGTGACCGTGCCCTACACCCGCAACCTGGCCGAGGGCATGAAGCAGTACTCCGAGCGGGTGACGCTGTTTGAGGCCACCGACAAGTTCTACCGCGACCACGTGGCCGCCGGTTACGCCGAGGGCCGCGCCCCCGGCACCATCGAGGAGCCGGCACTGCCGGACGAGCTGGTGGCGCGCGCCGCGGCCTTCGCCGACGCCGCCGTCAGCTCCATCAGCCGCTTCTCCAGCGAGGGCTGGGACCGCAAGAGCGCCTTCGATAAAATCGAGCAGCACAAGGGCGTGTGGGTGGACGACCCCCGCTATCAGCTGACCGAGGCCATCTTCGTGAAGGGCGATTTCTATCTCACCGACGGCGAGGCCGCCATGGTGGAGAAGGTCAAGGCCGCGTTCAAAACCGTGATCGTGGTGCTGAACGTGGGCGGCGTGTTCGACACCTCCTTCTTCAAGGACGACCCGGCGATCCAGGCCGCGCTGATGGGCTGGCAGGCGGGCCTGGAGGGCGGCCTGGCCGAGGCGGAGCTGCTGCTGGGC
>CAMVBO010000175.1 GCA_947165745.1 uncultured Clostridia bacterium
CACATGGACAGCACCAGCTTGCTCAGATCGCTGAACGCGGCGAAATTGCCGGTGGGGCCCACCATTCCCAGGCCCGGGCCGATGTTGGACAGCGTGGCGATGACGGCGGTGAAGTTGGTCTCAAAGGAGAAGCCGTCCAGCGACACCACGACGGTGGCCAGGATCAGGATCAAAAAGTAGGCGAAGAAGAACCCCTGCACGCCGCTGAGGATGTTCTCGTCCACGGCGTGGCCGTCCAGCTTCACGGTGTTGACGGACTTGGGATGCACCGTGCGGCGGATGTCGCGCACCATGCTCTTCACCAGCAGCTGCAGGCGGATCACCTTCATGCCGCCGCCGGTGGAGCCGGCGCTGGCGCCGATGAACATGATGACGACCAGCAGCACCCTGGAAAACTGGGGCCACAGGTTGAAGTCCGCCGTGGCGTAGCCGGTGGTGGTCATCACCGAGGACACCTGGAAGAAGCTGTAGCGCAGGGCGGTGAAAAAGCTGCCGTCCTTGGGCGCGCCTTCAACCATGCTGTAAAAGCCCTCGCCGGCCAGCGGCATGATGTTGATGGCGATCAGCACCGTGGCGCCCAGCAGGATGCCCCAGTACACCTTCAATTCGCTGTTGCCCAGGGCGGCCTTCCAGTTGCGGTGGATCATAAAGTAGTAGAGGGAGAAGTTCACGCCGAACAGCGCCATGAACACGCCGATGACGATGTCCACGGTGGCGCTGTTGAAATGGGCGATGCTGTCGCCATAGGTGCCAAAGCCGCCGGTGCCGGCCGCGCCGAACATGTGCACCAGCGAGTCGTACAGGTCCAACCCGCAAAACAGCAGCGCCGCCACCATGAACAGCGAAAGGGCCACGTAAATCTCATACAGGATCTTGGCGTTGTTGGCCACCCGGGGCACCAGCTTGTCGGTGCTGGGGCCGGGGCTCTCCGCGCGCATCAGGTGAATGGAGCGCGCGCCCATCTTGGGGATCAGCGCCAGCGAAAGCACCAGCACGCCCATGCCGCCCGCCCAGTGGGTGAAGCTGCGCCAGAACAGCAGTCCCTTGGGCAGCGCCTCCACGTCCGTGAGGATCGTGGCGCCGGTGGTGGTGAAGCCGGAAACGGTCTCAAAGAAGCAGTCCACCAGCGAGGGGATATACCCGCTGAAGTAGAAGGGCAGGCCGCCCAGGAAGGACACGATGATCCAGCTGAAGGCCACGATGGCGAAGCCCTCCCGGGCGCGCAGCGTGTCCCGCCGGGGATGGACCAGGGCCAGGGCCGTGCCCACCGCCATGGCGATGAGCATGCTCAAAACCAGCGGCATGGTGTCGCCGCTGCGCATGATCAGCGAAACAATGACAGGCAGCGCCATCAGCGCGCCGCACACGCGCACCACGTTGCCCACCAGATGGCATAGCAGTCGTTTGTTCATCTTCTGATCTCCGTAATATCGAAGGCGTCCTCCAGGTTCACGACGGTGCCCGCCTTGGCGATGAGGATCACGGTGTCGCCGGATTCGATTTGGTCGCTGCCGAAGGGGATGATGCACCGGCGCTCCCGCACCAGCACGGACACCAGGATGCCCTTGCGGATGTTCAGCTGGTTCAGCGGGATGTTCAGATAGGGCGCGCCCTCCAGGGCGGTGAACTCATAGGCCTCCACCTGGCCGCCCAGCATGCCGTAGACCTTCTCCACCACGGAGTTGCGGCTGTTGTTCAGCGCGCGCACCGAACGCAGTATGGCGTTGGCGGTGGTCAGCTTGGGGCTCACGGCGCTGTCGATGCCCAGGTCCTCCATCACGTCCATTGCGTTCAGACGGTTCACCTTCACGATGACCTTCTTCACACCGTGGCGCGCGCCGTACATGCCGGTGATCAGGTTTTCCTCGTCCCGGTTGGTCAGGCAGATCAGCGCGCCGCAGTCGCCCACGTTCTCCGACTCCAGCACCTCCTGGTCGGTGCCGTCGGCGTTGATGACCATCACGCCGTCCAGTTGGTCCGCCAGCCGCAGGCACTTCTTCTCGTCGATCTCGATCAGCCGCAGGTAAACGCCCATGCCGGCGATGATCTTCGCCAGATAATAGCTGATGTGGCCGCCGCCGATCAGCAGCGCGGATTTCAGCCGCTGGGTGTCCTTGCCCAGCTGCTTGAAGAACTTGGTTACCGATTCCCGGTCGCCGGTGGCGTATACCCGGTCCCCGGGCAGCAGCACGCTGTTGCCGTCGGGGATGAAGGCGTCGCCGCTGCGCTGCACGGCGGTGAACTGGATGCGGGGATAGCGGCTGTGCAGCCGGGACAGGGGCGTGTTGAGGATGGCGTCCCGCTCCTCGGTCCTGAACTCGACCATCTCCACCCGGCCGTGGGCGAAGGACTCGATGTTGATGGCGAAGGGGAAGCGCAGCAGCCGGGAGATCTCCTGGGCGGTGGTGCGCTCCGGGTTGATCACCTGGTCGATGTCCAGCTTCTTTTGCAGCAGCGTCAGGCTCTCGGTGTACTCCGGGTCGCGGATGCGGGCGATGGAATACTTTGCGCCCAGCTGCTTGGCGGCCAGGCAGCAGACCATGTTCAGCTCGTCGTTGCCGGTGACGGCCACGATGATGTCCGCGGTCTCCACGCCGGCCTCAATCAGCGTCTTGACATTGGCGCCGTTGCCCCGCACGCACATCACGTCCAGCGTCTCGCTGGCGTGGTTCAGCGCCTGCTGGCTGCGGTCGATCACGGTGATGTCGTGCCCGTCCTTGCTCAGATACTGGGCCAGCGTGTAGCCCACCTTGCCGTTGCCGACGATGATGATGTTCATTGTGTTACCTCGCTATGCTTGTTCGCACAGTTCTCTGATATAATTCAGCGCTGCCTTCGCGTCCTCCGCGAACGCCTCCGTGATGCCGCCGGAAAGGGTGACGCCGCCGGCATAGCCGATGTCCTTCAGCGTTTCGATCAGCCTGCCGTAGTCCTCGCCGTCGCCGGGGCGGGGGAGGGCGCGGGTCAGGGCGTTTTCGATGTAAACGTGCCTGAGCAGCGGCGCGGCCCGGCGAAGCGCGCTCAACGGCTCGCTGGCCATGGCCATGTGGCCGAAGTGGGCCGCCACGGCGATGTGATCCAGCTGCAGCAGCCCCGCGATCAGCGTGGCCTCGGACACCAGGTTCAGCAGATTGCAGTCCGCCTTGCGCAGCGGCTCCAGCGCCACGGTGATACCCGCGTCGTGGGCGTGGCCCTGCATAAGGCGCAGGAAATTGCCCAGCTGGCGCCAGGCGAAGGGGAAGTCGCCGTCCAGGGGCACTGCCCGGGACTTCGCGCCGTCCAGCACCGCCACCTTCACGCCCAGCCGCTGGGCGCGGCCCAGCGCGTGCTTCAGATACCCGTGCAGTGCCGAGGCGCTCACGTCCGGCCCGGTGACGGGCAGGTCGTCCGGCAGCATGTTGCCGCAGGCCAGCACGGGGATGGCGTTGCCTTCGACGTAGTCCACGAAGTCGCCGAAGTCGCCCTCCGGCAGCGCCGCCAGCGCGTCCAGGGGGATTTCCACGTAGTCGCAGCCCAGGGCCGCCACCTCCGGCAGGTTCACAAAATCGGTGCGAATGCCCAGCTTCAACGCTTCATCCCTCCCATTGCGATAAAACTCCATTTTAATACAATATACAGTATACGCCTGTTTGTCCCTTTCGTCAAATCCAAAGGCATTAAGAAAGGCGGCGGGAGCGTTATTTTCCTGTGACACAACGCTTGACGCCGGAAACGCTCGGCGTGTAAACGGGCCTTTTCCTCAGACTCAAGCGGCTGGGAGCCAAGGCCGGAGTGGGGCGCGCTGTACAAATTTGGTTAAAAACCGCTACATTTTCCGGTTGCGCTTGATTTTGCCTTCCATAACTGGTATAATTAAACCAGCCTAATAAAAAGGAGTGTATTCACATGGCTCTTGTTACTTCTACCGAGATGTTCAAGAAGGCTTACAATGGCGGCTACGCCATCGGCGCTTTCAACGTGAACAACATGGAGATCATCCAGGGCATCACCGAGGCCGCCATCGAAAAGCGCGCTCCGCTGATCCTGCAGGTTTCCAAGGGCGCCCGCGCCTATGCCAAGCACGTCTATCTGATGAAGCTGATCGAGGCGGCCATCCAGGACGCCGAGCAGACCGCCGGCTTCGACCTGCCCATCGTCGTCCATCTGGACCACGGCGACAGCTTCGAGCTGTGCAAGAGCTGCATCGACGGCGGCTTCACCTCTGTCATGATCGACAAGAGCGGCCTGCCCTTCGACGAGAACGTGAAGATCACCAAGCAGGTCGTCGAGTACGCCCACGACCACGGCGTGGTCGTCGAGGCCGAGCTGGGCAGCCTGGCCGGCGTTGAGGACGAAGTCAACGTGTCCGCCGAGGATTCCTCCTACACCCGTCCCGAGGAAGTGCAGGAATTCGTCGAACGCACCGGCTGCGACTCCCTGGCCATCGCCATCGGCACCTCCCACGGCGCCTATAAGTTCACCGCCGCCCAGTGCACCCGCAACGAGAAGGGCATCCTGGTGCCCCCGCCGCTGCGCTTCGACATCCTGGACGAGGTCTCCAAGCGCCTGCCCGGCTTCCCGATCGTGCTGCACGGCTCTTCCTCCGTGCCGCAGGAGTTCGTGAAGATCATCAACGAGAACGGCGGCAAGATGCCCGACGCCGTCGGCATCCCCGAGGAGCAGCTGCGTCAGGCTGCCCGCGGCGCGGTCTGCAAGATCAACATCGACTCCGACCTGCGCCTGGCCATGACCGCCTGCATCCGCCAGCATTTCGCGGAGCATCCGGATCATTTCGATCCCCGCCAGTACCTGAAGCCCGCCCGCATCGCCATCAAGGAAATGGTCGAGCACAAGCTGGTCGACGTCCTGGGCTGCGACGGCAAGGC
>CAMVBO010000176.1 GCA_947165745.1 uncultured Clostridia bacterium
CAGGAAGTCCAGCACATTGTTGTCGATGTGCCGGATCTCCGCCATGTTCCGCTGGGTGCGCTCGCTGATCGTAAATCGAAACTGGTTGCGCATCAGCCGGTGCAGCCCCTCCAGGCACCACAGCGCGATTCCATCCGCCTCCCGGATCAGGCGGTCGCCCAGATAGGGATCGTCCTTCCGGTCGGGCGGCTTTTCGCGCACCTTCAAAATCAGCTGCCGCCGATAGAATCCGTCGGACTTGTCATACAGAGCCGCCAGGGAGCCGTTGCCAAAGCCGATCAGCCGGGAATAGAGATACCCCTGGTGGCTCTGCTTACCCTTGCGCTCCAAATCTATCTTGTCCTCCATCGTGATGATGGCTTTCAGGATGTTTGTGTCCGGCAGGGCGCTCATGTTCATGTCATCGTCCAGCATCAAGAGCTTCCCCTCCAGGTCGGCGCGGGCGAAGCGGTTTGTCGCCAGTTTTACGATGCTGCTGGTGTTCATGTTGTCGCCCAGGATCGCCCGCAGCACGCGGCCCACCCGCGATTTCCCTTCGCCGCCGTTGCCGATGAGCAGCAGCATCTGCTGTGCCTTGTTGGAGGGGATTAGCAGATATCCCATGAATTCCTGGAAGGCCGGGATATCCTCCTCGTAGAACAGCTCCTTCAGGAAGGCCAGCCAGCGCTTCGGCTCAGGCGCGTTCGGATTGTAATTCACGGCCATTCGATTCAGGCAAAATTGCATTTCGGCGCTGAACGCGCCGTCCAGATAATAGGTGCCGTTGGCGAAGTGCACCCGATCCGCTTGAATCGGCAGGGCCTCCGAATGAGCGCAGTATTTCAGCGCGTTTGTCAGGTTCAGCACAGTCTTCTTGACATCGCCCTTCATGAGGTAGGGCTCGACCTCGGCAAATATCATTTGCTGCACCTCTTCATCGGGGATGTGGCCGTTCACGTCGTAGACCCGGTCGTGGACGCATTTCAGGGGATGCGCCTTCAAAAAAGCCCTGGCAAAGCCGATGGCGTTGATCTCCTTGCCGTTGTACCAAATCGGGTCAAGCGTCTGCTTTTGTTGGTTCTGGTTCATATTTCCTCCATTGATTGAATTGCGCCCTTCGGGCGTGCCGGAGGGCGTGGTCGTTTTTGAGTATGAAAGCATCTTTCAGTCCTTTACATCATACTCTAATTATGATAAAATATTATCATCAAAAGCCATATGCAGAAGGGAGCCTCTGCCATGATCATCAAACCGTCATCCGCGCTGCGGAACAACTACAGCAGCATATCCAGCATTGCGAAGGAAACCCAAGAGCCGGTCTACATCACCGTAAACGGAGAGGGCGACGGCGTGTTCATGGACATGGAAGCCTTTGAGCGCCGGGAACAGCTGCTCAACCTTCGGGCGCGCATCCTGCAAGCCGAGGAAGAGCGTCTGCACGGCGCCAGGACCATGAGCGTCGCTGAGGCGCGGGAGGCATTGAGGAAGCTATGAGAATTGAAATCCTCCCCTCCGCCTGGGAAGGCCTGGCCCGGATCAAATACAGGGTACAGGCCGACTTTGGCGAGGAAGTCGCGCTCAATGTCGCCGATCATATCCTGGACAGCCTGGAACGGCTGGAGCAGTTCCCGGATTCCGGCTCCATGACGCCCGATCCGTGGCTGAACAACATGGGTTTCCGCATGGTCATAAGCGATAAGCGAAACGTGTCCATCTTCCGAAAGGTGGACGAGAGTATCTTCGTCTACATCATCGCCGACACCCGGATGGAGTATGCCAAGGTGTTCAAAGATATGATTGTCTCCGACCCTGGAATCCTCGCAAAAGACGAATAGCGGCTGTCAAAGCGACGGCTCGCTCCTTTTTCGGCTGGGCGGTTGCTGTTCACGGGTTCGGGCAGGCTGCGGCTTCTCACGTTCCGGCAGGGGCATGCCCAGAATGGCGCGGACGTTGGTGTCCATCGTCTGAAATGTCCTTCGAACCTTGAGCAGGGGTTTCAAATCTTCCTTCTGTCGGTCGCGCTCTACCTGCAATTCCGCTTTGGCGGCCTTGAGCGCGTCCATCTTCGGAAAGCCTGTTTCCCCATAGTGCTCCTTCAGCCAGCGCGCGGATTCTTCATAGCGGTCGATGTCCGTGGCGTGGGCGTCGCGAAAGGCCGCCTTGTCCGTGGCGTTCAGGAATTGCGCGTATACCTTCTTCCGGCTCAGGTAGCTGCCCAGATGATGAATCGCCGCATTGGTCTCTTTGAGCCTGCTCTCCGTCTCCCGCAGCGCGGCGCTGGCGTCGCGGTAATCCTGGTCGAACTCAGCCTTCTTCTCCTCCAACTCCTGCAAGGAGCCGAAGTGGTTTCGCTGGAGCCAGGATACCGTGCGTGCCATGGTCTGGATGTTGGAAATGGTGACCTTCCGGGCATAGGCGAGGCTCCGCTGAGCCTTGACACAGGTCTGCAGGTCCACCA
Organism: uncultured Clostridia bacterium; assembly: GCA_947165745.1. Next base: position 2,438 of record CAMVBO010000176.1, read on the forward strand.
CCAGCCGCAGGTCGGACGGCATGGTGAGCACATACGGCAGCCCGCCGGGATCGCCCATGAGCAGCTCCACGTTCCTGTCCTCATAATCCCGCCCCAGCCGCCTGCCGCGGATGGGCTTTTTTCTGCCGGGCAGAAGATAACTGGCAGTCCCGCGGCTCTTCCTGACCCGGATATGGTAATTTTCTTCCAGGACTCTCGCGTAATCCTCCCAGCTCTTGACCTTTGGAAGGACGCGATCAATGGCCTCGCGCAGCATTTCCACATCTGTCCGGAAGAGGGCTTTGCGCGGCGGGGAACCGGCCTCGATCAACGCCTCATTCTTCGCGTCCAGCTTCGCCTGTCCGCGCTGCTTCGCCCAATACTCCGCCTCCGTGGTCTTGCTGCTCGTCGGCAGCAGGAAGTCCACGGTGTTCAAGTGTTCCCTGACGCAGATGGCGTTCAGCTCCTGCTGCATTTCGCCCAAAAGCTGCCGGGTGACGTGGTGCTTGTAGCCCGCCTTGGCGTCGATGTCCCGCTCCATGAAATCCTGCCGGGGCTCATCCAGCATGCGCAAGCTGTTCAGCACGATGTGCACATGGAGGTTGCCGCTGTGGTTGTGGCCGTCCGTGTGCGTCACCACCAGCACCTGATGCCCGGCAAAGAACTTTTGAGTGAATTCCATGCCGATGGCCTGCACCTTGTCCGGTGTCAGGCCGTTCTCCGTCTTGTCCCTGGGGTCGAAGCTGATGATGTAGTGGTGGGCCTTGATCTCGCCGTATTCGCAATTCTTGCCATACTGCCGATTCAGCTGGATACAATCCGTATCGAAGTTGAACGGGTCGCAGTTGATGCCGCCTATGATGAACGCCTCCCGGAAGATCATCCTGCCCTCGTCGTCCAGGATGGGCTGGCGGTGGCGCGGGTCGTGCTTGAACAGGAGATACTGCTGCATTTTGGCGTAGTTACTGCTCTTCACGGCGATGTGCTTGAGGATGGCCGTTGCGCTCACCTCCCAGGGCGTCCACCTTGTACTTCATCTCATATAGCATACGGACGCACTCCTGAAACTGAGCGTGCATTCGGGCATCCATGGGAATGCCGCTGTTCAGCTTCCAGGCGATCTGGTTCAGGTTATTGCCGATCCGGCTAAACTCCGTGGTCAGCTCGCGCAGACCGGGCAGCTCCACGGAACGCACTTCGCGCACATTGATCTTTCCCTTGACGATCAGATCGCGCACGCACTCCACAAGGGTCTGATTGGATCTGCCTGCGATGTCATTCAGCCTGGCGTACATGGGCTCGTCCAGCCGGACGGTCAGCTTGTGAATCAATGGGTTGTTTCTGGGTTTGTTCATAAACATCTCCTTTTCTCTGAATGGTCTGTCATGGCTTTTGCCATGCTGCGAATGAAATGAGCCAACCGCGCGGAGCGCGGATCAATCGGGCTGCGGCTGAGCCGTCCGATTGACGGGTCCGGGGGAACCCCGGCAAGATTGCCTCGCGTCAGAATGCGAAGCATTATGACGTCGCAGGCGAATCTTGCCCTTCTCTCGCTCAGAAAGAGCTCGAAAAGGCAGCCCTGCGGTTGACAATTTAAGGATGGATAGGGGCAAGGGAAGGGCGCACCCCCGTGCACCCTTCCCCGTGAAAAAGAGGAAAACGGGTGCACGCGCGCACCCGTCATGCGAGGCTGTTGATAAAATCCAGGACAGCCGCGTCGTCCTCAGCGTCGTTCCGGGCGACCTCATCAAATGCAGCGCCCTGGGCGTCGTTCGGCGGCAGCGCCGTGAGCCGCGCCGTCCGCATTTCCTCCCGCAGAGCCGCACGAATGGCGTCCATCGTCGGCGGAGCCACGGCGGCCTCCATGTCAAAGGTTTTGAGCAGCGCGTCCACGATCATGTGGGATTTGGACTTGTATCGCGCCTGCCGCACGCCCTCTTCCAGGATGTCCCTGGCCTTCGCCATTCGCGGCTCGTTCAGATTCAGCCGCAGCATCACGCGGATGGAATTAGGGCGGCTGGTCATTGCATCAGTCCCTTTTTGCGCAGGTCCAGCTTGGCCATGTATTCGAAGCCTTTGGCCGTTGCGTGGATGTCGCCGATGACCACCACCCGCGCCGGGTCGACCTCGGCGAAGTGCTTGATTAAGCATCCTCCGCCCCCGACGACGTAGAGCCTCATCAGCTCCGGATCGTAGCCATGCTCGCGCAGCCGGCGAAAGATGCCCGACACATACTCCATCGCGGACTGGCGCATGGCGTCCTGATAGCGCTGGTCGATGTCGGCCTTGCCGTTGCGAATAAACGCGTCGATCAGGTTGTCCTCGACGCTCTTGCCAAAGCGGCTGAGCATCTGCTCGCGGATGCCCAGAGTGCACTGGTGAGTGCCGTAGAACTCTGTAAAGCAGGCGCTTTGCACCACCCGACTGTCGACGAGCTTCAT
>CAMVBO010000177.1 GCA_947165745.1 uncultured Clostridia bacterium
AGGCGGCGCTGGACGGCGCGGAGCTGGGCGTGGCGGAGGAGATCCCCGGCGAGTGGCGACAGCTGATCGCCCGGATGCTGAAGGCGGACCCGGCGGAGCGCATCGGTCTGGACGCCGCGGAGAGCATGCTGAAGGGCGCGGCGAACGCCGCCGAAAGCGCGGCGGTTGAAACGTATCTGGTGCCCGCGGGCGATTTGATATAACGACCAAGCATACAGGAGGAAAGAAACATGGCGCTGAAGATGACCTACAACGTGGATATGTGCTTCTGCATCGACGCGACGGGCAGCATGGGCCCCGTCATCTCCAAGGTGAAGGAGAACGCCCTGTCCTTCTACAAGGACGTGACCGAGGAGATGGCCCGCAAGCAGAAGAGCCTGGACAACATGCGGGTGCGCGTGATCGTCTACCGCGACTATGTGGCCGACGAGCAGCCGATGATGGTGAGCAAGTTCTTTGAGCTGCCCGAACAGGCCAAGCAGTTTGAAGCCGCGATCAACAGCATCGAGGCCAAGGGCGGCGGCGACGAGCCGGAGGACGGCCTGGAGGCGCTGGCCTACGCCATCCGCTCTGACTGGACGAAGGAGGGCACCAAGCGCCGCAACGTGATCGTGGTCTGGACGGACGCCTCCACCCACGAGATCGGCTATGCCAAGGACCAGCCCAAGTACCCCAAGGGCATGCCCAAGGACTTCAACGAGCTGACCCAGTGGTGGGGCGACAGCCAGATGGAGCCTTACATCAAAAACGCCGCCAAGCGCTTGGTGCTGTTCGCACCGAACGCTCCGTACTGGCAGCAGATCACTTCTACCTGGAACAACGTCATACACTATCCGTCCACGGCGGGAAAAGGCCTGGCGGAGTACACCTACAAGGAGATCGTCGACGCGATCTGCAACAGCATTTAAGGAGGATTCAGCCATGTTCTGCAAGAAGTGTGGAGCGGAGCTTCGGCTCAACGCGAAATTCTGTGCCAAGTGCGGCGCCCCCGTCGCGACCAAGGCCCCGGAGGCCGTCAAGCCCGCGACGCCCGCCGCCAAGTCCGTCGAATCGGCGAAGCCTTCGACACCCGTCGAGGAGGTCAAGACGCTACTGACGCGGGATGATTCTGGAAAGTCCGTCATCTACGTGCCGCCGACGGAGACGGTGGAGGCTCCGAAGCTGGTCGTCACGATGGGAGAGACGAAATCCAGCAGCTCCAACGGACAATTCGACGAGTGGTTCTCTGACCCTGGCGACTTGTAAAGGAGATACTTATGAATACCAACAGCTATGATATGCCGATGAAATGGCACAAGTTTCTCATCTATTTCAGCCTGTGGGCCGGCGCGATCTTATGCGTTGCCAGTGCCATACAGCTGTTGACCGGCAGCATCTATGGCGCCGATGGCACCGCCGAACAGGTGTATCGGGTCTACGGAGACTTAAAATCTGTGGACAGCATCTTCGGCGTGCTCTACCTTATCACCGCTGCGTTACTCATCTATGTGCGTTTCCAGCTGGCCGGTTTCAAAGAAGGTGCGCCCAATAAGCTGACCATCGCCTATGTGGTTCAGCTTGCCGCTTTCCTGGGGTACATGATCGCAGTATCCAGCACGATCAAAAGACCCATCGGCGATCTGGCGAATTCGCAGACGCTCACCTCCATCGTATCAAGCGTCGTGATGATCATCGTAAACAGGATTTATTACAACAAGCGGGCGCATCTCTTTGGGAATGCCGCTGCGGTATCCGGTGCGCCTCACGCGGCATCTTCGGGCGTTTCCAATGGCTTTTGCCCAATGTGTGGAGCGAAAGTGGAACCGGATGATGCCTTCTGTGTCAACTGTGGCGCAAAGATCAAGGAATGATGTTTGAGGGAGGATCTTTACATGATCCCTGTATTTTTCCGGCGCTATAAAAAGGCCCCGCTTGCCACTTGTGTCAGTTTCATGGCAACGTTTTGCTTCATTATCGCGCTCTTCTTTTCAGTGGGCTATGTATTCAACTGGGAGGGCATGCGCAGCGAAAACAACTCGCTGGGCGAAAGCCTGCTCGTCGCAGCGGTCTTTGCGATCGTGGGCATCGCCCTTTGGAAACTGGCGGCTTGGCTGGCTCAGCGCAAGTATGATAAGATGCGAGCTACTGCCACGCCTGCGGCAACCGCGTCAGCGACTTACGTCGCCTCTTCGGCGGCGACCTCGACGGACGCACGTCCAGCGGCGACAAGGGGTGGCTTTTGCCCCAAGTGCGGCACGAAGGTTGAGCCCGGAGATGCATTCTGCGTGAACTGCGGCGCGAAGCTATAACGGAGGCGACATCCATGAGCGGTTTTCGCATGAGCGGCGGCTATTGCCCCAACTGTGGCAAAAAGACGGAGCTTGGCGATGCCTTTTGTGTGAACTGCGGCGCAAAGCTGACCTTTTCGGACAGCAGCGCACCCGGAGGAGACTCTACACCGACCGCTTTCGACGGCAGGGCAGCCTCTGCCCCCTCAGCGGAAAGCCCGAAAAAGAAGCCGGGTCCGATCAACAGGCTGCTCTCCGTTGCGCTGATTGCCGTCTTCATCTGGGCGGTCGTCTCTTGGATCGGCGACAATTTTGTCGGCGAAGGTTATACGGACTACGCTTCCGCCGGAAAAGCCGCCGCGACCCAAATGGTCGACCACAAATCCCCGGTCATCGTTGCCTTCAATGTAGACGGCTTTACGGGAGAACTGTCCCCCTACAAGGCCGGAGAGACCAAGCTCGCGTTGAACCTCCTGTCGGACGACGTCATGATGAAGATGCAGAAGGCGTCCTTCACCTATGACGGCGACCCACGCCACGGCGATCATCTCGCGCTGGTGTGCAGCCCCGTCGAACGCCGTAGCTATCTGACCAAGCAGGGAATCAGAGAGCTGCAGACCCTGAACCTGAGCATCAAGACCGAGTATTATACCACTGCCGAGCAGGATAAAGAGTTTGATACGGCTGTCAAAAAGGTGTTGGCGCAGCTGCGCGTCGACGGCATGTCCGACTACGAAAAGGTGCGCGCGATTTACAAGTACATCTGCTCGAATGTGACCTATGATGAAGCGCACTTGAACGACGACGGCTATACGCTGAAATACACCGGCTATGCGGCGCTGAAGAATCACACGGCAGTTTGCGCCGGCGTCGCAGACCTGTTCTATTACATGGCGAACACCGCCGGGCTGGAGGCGCGCGTGGTGACCAGTTCGACCCACGCCTGGAACTTTGTCAAGCTGGGCGGCAAGTGTTACTACCTTGACGCGACCTGGGATCTGGGCAAAGGCGAAACCGAATACCAGTTTTTCCTAAAGGGCAAGTATGATTTCAATCACTTTGTCAAATACAACCTGAGCTTGTTTGGCTTTGGCAATCAACTGACCGATACCGACAAGGGTTATACATTCAGCGACTATGCTTATGGAAGGATCTGATGTCTCTGAGAGCTCTTTCTCAATACAAGAGCAGCGTGTGCTGAACGACTGATCCATTATAGATCATACAGGAGTGGGAACTATGAGCGAAGAGGACAAGCGCTGGCGCTGCCCCTACTGTGACGGGCTGAACGACTGGCAGAGCGAGACCTGCGAAATCTGCGGCGACGGCAGGCGGGACGAGGCGGAGGCCGCCGAAAAAAACACATCGACGGCGGAAATGCCCAAAACCTATACGCCGCCGGAGCGCAGGGCCGAACCCGAAGCGCCGCGCCCGGAGCCGGTGAAGGAGGGCAAGCCGGCCTACGCGCCGCCGTCTCCGCCTGCCTCGGAGCCGCCGAAGAAAAAGAAGAAAGGTGGGGTTTGGGTAGCGATCGTGATCGTTATTCTGGCCGCCCTGGGCGGCAGGTTTCTGGGCGACAGCTTTGTCAGGAGCGTGGAGGCAAACAAGCCCACGCCAACCCCGCTGGCCGTCATCGAGACGGTGGCGCCAAAGGCCACCCGGCAGGCCGACGAGGCGCCCGCCACGGAGACGCCCGCCGCCCAAACCTCGCTCTATGAGACCTTGCGCGCTCAGCAGTCCGCGAATCCGCTGGTGAGCATTGCTTCGGTCACAGACGATGGCAACGGCCTGGCCACGCTGCATATGAAATTTGCGGGCCAACCCCAGCCCTATACCGTCTATTGCTGCTATTTGGGGACGGATCCCGACGCCGCCAGCCCCCTGCGCTACCGGCTCGAGGAAAGCGACGACCGGTTCATGCCCGCGCTGCGGTTCAGATCCATTGAAATGGTTTCCCGTGTCTATGAAAAGCCCGCGACGCTGCCCGTGATTCCCGGCGGATACACCTGTTTCATCGTCAGCGGCTACACGGAAGACAACAAGCTGTCCTGGTCGGTCTCCGAGCCCGTTTTCTTCGAGGATGGCAAGGGGGATTTCCCCCTTGCCATTACCGATGTGCGCCTGTGCGGATACAATGAGAACAACGATCGGTATGACCATCTCAAGGCACTGGAAGGCCATGACGACGCCGGCGTGCCAAGGCCGGAGGCCTTCGCGCTGACGACGGCGAAGGCGCTGAATCAGTGCGCGGCGATGCCCTACTACGGCATGAACGATGGCTCGGGCAAGTTCCTGGCCTATGATGTCGCCATGCGGCTGGATGTCGACCCGTACAACTTCAGAACCATGTTCCGAAAGGACGCCTTCGGCGGCATGGACCACAAGCTGCTGGCGCTGTTGACCGGCCCCGGCTTCTGCGTGGCGGACGCGGCGCATGCTATGAGCATCGACAAAGGCGACTGTCGCATCGGCACCTGGGATTCGGTGTTCGACAACAACTTCCTTGTGGTCAATGACATGGGCGGCTATCCGCCGGGGGATTATACGCTGGATTTCTTCGTGTACGGCCGCAGGC
>CAMVBO010000178.1 GCA_947165745.1 uncultured Clostridia bacterium
GAGATCTACACTCTTTCCCTACACGACGCTCTTCCGATCTATCACGGGACGGGCATGAACCCTGGCTATGCCTTTGAGTTCTGCGGAGGCGCGAGCCAATACGCGGTGCTGTTCCCGGAGATCATGGAGCAGGGCTGCCTTCTGAAATATCAGGGCGAGGCTTTCTTCAACGGCTCGCTGTCAGAGCCCATGAGCTGCATCGTGGGCGCCTTCAAGGCCCAATATCACACCCGGCCCGGCGACTATGGCCACAACATGGGCATTCGCGAGGGCGGGAACATGGCCATCCTCGGCGGCGCGGGTCCCATGGGTCTGGGGGCCATCGACTACGCGCTGCACGGGCCGCGCCAGCCGGGCCTTCTGGTGGTGACGGACATCAACCGGCGGCGGCTGGACCGGGCCGCGCGGATCTATACCCTGGCGGAGGCAGAGCGAATGGGCGTGCGGCTCGTGTGGCTCAATCCGGACGATGTGCCGGACGCCGCTTTGGCACTGCGGGAGATCGCTGGGGCGCAGGGGTTCGACGACGTGTTCGTGTTTACGCCCAAGGAGGAGGTCGTCCGGCAGGCGGACGCGGTGCTGGGTCAGGACGGCTGCCTGAACTTCTTTGCCGGGCCTACCGACAGGGCGTTCAGCGCCAGCTTCAACTTCTATGACGTACACTACGCCGCCCATCACCTGGTGGGCACCTCCGGCGGCAATGCCCAGGACATGCGCGACGCCCAGGCGCTGATCGCCGCGGGACGGATCAATCCCGCCGGGATGATTACCCACATCGGCGGTCTGGACGCCTGCGCGGAAGCGACGCTGAATCTGCCGGAGCTTCCCGGCGGCAAAAAGCTGATCTACACCCATCTGAGCCTGCCGCTGATCGCCATCGACGACCTGGCCGCCCTGGGGGAGAAAGACCCGTTGCTGTCGGCGCTGGCGCAGATCTGTGCCCGCCACGACGGGCTGTGGAACGCCGAGGCGGAGGCCTGCCTGCTGGAACGCGGAAAGCGCGCCCAGCCGAATGGGTGATATCTTTACAGCGCGAAGCGCCGCGTGCGCTTCAATCAAAAAAGAAATAACACTATTTCACTTGATATTGCGGAAGGGAAGCGATAGTATAGTTAAACGAGTTTATGACAACTGAGGTTGGATCACATATGAAGAATTGGATGAGAGCATTGGGCATGACCTGCGCACTGGCGCTGTTGGGCGGCGCCGCGCTGTGCGAGGACATGCCTATTGTCACCGACGAACCCCTGACGGGAGAGGAAATCCCGGCGGCGGAGGCCGAGCGCATGCGCCGGGTGCAGCAGATGCTGATCGACCTTGGCCTGCTGAACGGCACGGCCGACGGCGTATATGGCCCCAGGACCGCCGCGGCGCTGAAGTTGTTTCAGATGAAAAACAACCTGGTCGCCTCCGGTATGCTGAACGAGCCGACCCTGGCAAGGCTTCAGGAGAAGGCCGAAATTGCCGGCGAAGCCCGGGAAATTCAGCAGCGGCTGATCGACCTGGGCTATCTCAGCGGCAAGGCCGACGGCATCTTTGGCGAACGGTCCGTATCGGCGCTCAAGCTGTTCCAGATCCTGGCAGGGCTCGAGGGAACCGGGAAGATGGACGAGGCCACCCGTCAGGCGCTCTTTGCCGACGATGCCATCACGGTGCCCAGAAGGCTGTCCAGAGGCAGCAAGGGCGACGAGGTGACGGCGCTGCAGCAGCGGCTGATCCAGCTGGGCTTCCTGGTCGGCAAGGCCGACGGCAACTATGGCGCGGCCACGGCGACCGCTGTGGAGCGCGTCCAGAACCGATTGCTGGAGCAGGGTGTGGACGAGCGCCTGGAGCTCACCGCCAACGGCGTGGCGACGCCCATCACCCAGGCGCTGCTGTTCGATCCCTCCTATTCCAGCTACGTCCGCGACATCGCTCCCGACGATACCGGCTATGAAGTACTGCGGGTGGAGCGGCGGCTCAACCAGCTGGGCTACATGGACACCAAGCCGGACGAGACCTTCGACGATTACGCGGCGGCCGCGGCGGCTGACTTCCGCGCGGCCAGCGGTCTGGGCGAGGACGCGAAGGTGGACAAGGCCACCATTGACGCGCTGTTTGACGATAACGCGGTTTCGACGACGAACTATGTGCCCCATGATATCGCCAAGGGCGACAGCGGCCAGGCCGTGCGCGCCGTGGAAGAGGCGCTCTGGCTGGGCGGCATGACGACCCGGATGCCCGGCGACCGTTACGACGACACGCTGGTCAGCGCCGTGCAGCGGCTGCACGACTATCTGGCGGATCGCGGCGACGCCAACGCCAGGCTTCTGAAAAACGCGGAAAAGCTGGACATTGAGGCCCAGACGTTCATCATCGAAAGCTGGCTGTCCATGCCTGTGACGGGCGACGACAGCGCCACGATGCAGCGCGTCCAGCGCCGCCTGCACACGCTGTACTACCTCGATAAGATCTACGCCGACGGAAAGTTCGGGGAAAAGACTACCAAAGCGCTGGAGGCCTTCCAGAGCGACAACGGCCTGCCCGAAACCGGCGAGGCGGACGAAGCCACCCGCGCCGCGCTGTTCTCTGAGGACGCGAAGCACAAGCCGCTGCCCTATCGCGTGGAGGTCAGCATCGACGACCAGCGGGTCTATGTGTATGAGCGCACCGAGACCGGGGACTACGAGCTGACGCAGACCTTCATCTGCTCCACGGGTCTTGGCAACAGCACGCCTCGGGGCGTCTATCTGGACGGCTTCCCGGTGAACACTTGGCACTACTTTGAGAAGTTCAACTGCTGGGCCAAGTACAGCTTTGAAATCGAGGGCGACATCATGTTCCACTCGGTGCTGTACGACAAGAAGGATGACAAGACCCTGCGTTCGGGCTCTGTTTACGCCCTGGGCCAGAAGGCTTCCCACGGCTGCATTCGCCTGAAAGTGGCGGACGCCAGGTGGCTGTACACACACTGCAAGCGCGGCACGCTGGCGATCATCATCTATTGACACTGGCGATAAAAAACAGCCCCGCCGGAACATTCCGGCGGGGCTGTTCCATACAAAAAGCTGTCTCAAAACATATGTTTGAGACAGCCTCTTTGGTGCCGGTGGCCGGACTCGAACCGGCATGGTTTCCCGCCGCATTTTGAGTGCGGTGCGTCTGCCAATTCCGCCACACCGGCGCATATTGGGCGCGTTCACGTCGAACAATAATCAGTATATCGCATTTTGATGCAAAAATCAAGCCCTGAAATGCAAATGTTCGCTTTGCAAAAGGACACTTTTCGTGTATAATAGGGGAAGAATACGAGCGGGGGAGGTGTTGCGCGTGGAGGAGAGCAGGCTGATCCAACGGGCGGCCGGAGGCGATCCGGCAGCGTTCAACACGCTGTTGGGCCAGCACGAGCGGCGCATGTACGCGGTGGCCCTGCGCATGTGCGGCAACCCGGAGGACGCCCAGGACTGCCTTCAGGAGGCGATGATGCGCGTCTGGCGCGCGATATCCGGCTTCAAGGGGCAGTCGTCGTTTTCCACGTGGGTGTATCGCATCACGATGAACACCTGTCTGGACGAGCTGCGCAAGCGCAAGAACCGGCCCAGTACCTCGCTGGACACCCTGGTGGAGACGGGCTGGTCGCCGGCGGACGAGGATGACACGCCGGAGCGCCACGCCCTGCGCAGGGAGGCGCGGCAGAGCCTGGAGGGCTTCATACAGGACCTGCCGGAGGACATGCGCGCCGCCGTGGTGCTGCGGGACATCCAGGGATATGCTTATGAAGAGATTGCCGAAATCCTGGGGGCCAACGTGGGCACGGTCAAATCCCGCATCAGCCGTGGACGCGAGAAATTGCGGGAGAAGATTTCATCCCGTCCGGAACTTTTTGACAAGTACGGCGTCTAAGGTTTGACGAACGGAAATGGGTGTCGAGAAATTGTGTGAGAAGGGAGGGCTTTCGATGACCTGCAAGGATGTGAGCGCCATGCTGGACCGTCTGTTGGACGGCGAGCTGACCGAGGAAGAGCGCCGGGAATTGGAGGCGCACGGGCGTGAATGTCCTGATTGCGCGGCGGAGATTCGCTCGGCGTTTCAGATGAAAGCCCTGTTTGAGGATACGCTGCCGGAGGTGGACGTGCCGCTGGAGGCCCAGGCGAAGTGGCGCGGCGCGGTGCGCGAGGCCGCGAAGCAGGACAAAAAGCGGAGGATTACCCGCTGGATCGGCTCTGCCGCCGCGGCGGTGGTGGTGTTGGTGGGCGTCGGCGTGGCCCTGAACGGCTCGATGGCGCCGAAGCAGAACGCCGCCGAGCCGATGGCAGTCGTCCAGGAGGCGGCGAAGGCGGATGCCGCCGATGAGGCGAGCGGGGCGGAATACGCGGACGAAGCCGTCAACATGGCCCCCGTGATCGAGACCGATGGCGAGAGCGCCGAGGAATTCGACATGGCGGCGGGCGCTTACGACGCAAAATCGCTGCAGAGCGACGCGATGCCCGTCGAGGCGGCGGAGGCGGCCGAAGAGGCGCCCCGGATGTTTGAGAGCGAAGCTGCGGACGAGGCGCCGATGTGCGCCGCGCTGGCCCAGCAGTCCCCGGCCTGCGAATACGCCATTCAGGCCAGGGACGTGCAGGTCGCCTGCGGCGTGATCCGCGACTTGGCGGGCGAGTTCGAGGGCTATGCGGATGTGCAGGACGTGGAGGGCGGCAGCGCCAACGTGTATGTGGAGCTGGACGCCGGATACGCGGGCGAGTTTTTAAGCGCCGTGGCCAAGCTGGACGACGGCCAGAACCCCGCCGACCCGCCCGAGGTTTCGGGCGAGGGCACCGTGCTGGTGCTGCTGGTGGTCGGGCCTGTC
>CAMVBO010000179.1 GCA_947165745.1 uncultured Clostridia bacterium
GGAGCGGGGTTTGGCGCAGAAAGGTCGCCATCACCATAGATTGATTCAACAACACGCCGACAATGGAGGGCGCTGATATGAGCAACAACAATACCGCGATGAAACTGGATAAGGCGCTGGGTTATTTCCGCAACGGCGGCGTCAACGTCATGGTCTTCGACGAGATCTATCCCGAGGGGCACCAGTCCGGTGTCAGCGTCATCATGCACGGCAGGCGGGTGGCCACCTGCGGGGACGTGCGCTTTGAGCCCACCCCCGGCCAGTGGCAGCCCGTGCCGAAACAGGTTCGCCGCGCGCTGGACGCCGACGGCAACGCCATCGTCACCGAGTTGCGCTTTCCCGATGAGGACAAGAGCCTGCGGGGCGCCAACCCGATGATCTACCCGGACGTGGAGCTGGACTACCGGGTCACCGTGCGGGGCGAGGGCGCCGCCGTGCTGGTTACGGTGGACCTGGATCGCCCGGTGCCGGAGGCGTTCCGTGGAAAGCTGTGCTTCAACCTGGAGTTGTTTCCAGGCGTGCTCTTCGGCAAGCCCTGGATTCTGGACGACCGGTGCGGCGTCTTTCCGCGCCAGCCCAACGGCCCGGTGAAGGCGCAGCAAGGCAATTTCCCGCGCTCCGGTCACCAGCGCCTGGACGTGAATCGGCGGCCCTTTGCCGACCGGAAGCGGCTGGCGGGGGACGGCAAGACCTACAACCCCATTTTGGCGGACGATTGGATCGCCGAGCCCTATGCTCAGGGCCGGACGCTGACGATCTGTCCCGACGACGACGCGATGCGCCTGGTGGTGGAGTGCCTCTCCCGGGACACGGAGCTCAAGCTGTACGACGGGCGCATGAACCACAACAACGGATGGTTCGTGGTGAGCAGCGAGCTTCCCCCGAACCGGACCCTGCAGGCGCTTTGCTGGCGGATCACGCCATGCGCCATCCCCGGCTGGCGCTCCCCGACGGTGATCCAGGTGTCCCAGGTGGGCTATCACCCGGACCAGGTCAAGCGCGCCGTGCTGGAGCTGGATCCGGAGAGCGCGCTGCCCCAAGCGGCGGCGCTGTACGCCGTCACGGCTGACGGCGAGCGGTTCGTCCGTCGGCTGGCCGTTGCGTCCTGGGGCAGGTTCCTGCGCTATCGATACGCCCACGCGGACTTCTCCGACGTGAAGGCCGAGGGCCTCTATCGCCTGCGCTGCGGCGAGGCGCAGTCAGCGCTGTTCAAAATCAGCCGGGACGTATACGACCGGGGTGTCTGGCAGCCGGTGCTGGAATACTTCCTGCCGGTGCAGATGTGCCACATGCGGGTGCAGGAGAAGTATCGCGTCTGGCACGGCCTGTGCCACAACGACGACGCCCGCATGGCCCCGCTGAATCTCAACCATTTCGACAGCTACGCCCAGGGCGATTCCACGCTCACCCGCTTCAAGCCGGGGGACGCGGTGCCGGGGCTGAATGTGGGCGGCTGGCACGACGCCGGGGATTACGACCTGCGCGTGGAGTCCCAATCCGGCGAGGTGTACATCCTGGCGCTGGCGAGGGAGTGCTTCGGCGTGGATTACGACGCCACCACCATCGACCAGGCCAACCGACTGGTGGAGATTCACCAGCCCGACGGCAAAAACGACATATTGCAGCAAGTGGAGCACGGCATGCTTTCGCTGGTGGGCGGCTGGAACGCCCTGGGGCGGCTGTACCGGGGCATCATCTGCAACAGCCTGCGCCAGTATGTGCTGCTGGGCGACGCCTCCACGATGACAGACGGCGTTCCCGGCGAGGACGACCGCTGGGTGTTCACCGAGGACAACCCCGCCCGTGAGCTGACCGCCGCGGCCCATCTGGCCGCCGGGGCGCGGGTGCTGACGGAATTCAACGGCGCGCTGGCCTGGCAGGGGCTGAAGGCGGCTGAGGCGGTATATGAGCGTGCTGCCAGCCCCGAAGGGGACGACCGCGTGCGCTGCGCCAGGATCCACGCCGCGGCGGAGCTGTTCCTGACCACCGGGGCGGAGGCTTATCGGAGCCGGCTGATCGGCGAGGCGGACTTCATCGCGGCCCACATGGGCCAGGTCGGCTGGATCGCCGCGCGGCTGATCGACAGGATCGGGGACGCGGGATTTGTGCGAAGGGTTCGCGATGCCCTTCCGGCGCTCAAGGCCGAGCTGGACGCCCAGTGCGCCGAGACGCCCTACGGCATCCCCTACAAGCCCTTCATCTGGGGCGCGGGCTGGGGCATCCAGGCCATGGCCTTCCGCTATTACTTCCTGCACCGCGTCTTCCCGGAGGTGTTTGACCGCGCGCCGCTGGAAAACGCCCTCAACTTCGTGCTGGGCTGCCATCCCGGAAGTAACGCGGCCTCCTTCGCCTCCGGCGTGGGCACGCGATCCGCCACCGTGGCCTATGGCGCGAATCGGGCCGACTGGTCCTACATTCCCGGCGGCGTGATCTCCGGCACGGCGCTGATCCGCCCGGACTTCCCGGAGCTGCTGGAATACCCCTTCCTGTGGCAGCAGACGGAATACGTGCTGGGCGGCGGCTCCTCCAACTTCATGTTCATGGTGCTGGCGGTGCGCAGCCTGCTGGCATAGGACGGCCCATCCCATGCGAAACAGGAAAGCGGCGTAAATACGGAAGCGACCGGCAGTCCGCCACGCGCGGCTGCCGGCCTTTTCATTCGGGAGGGGATTCGACGCGTCCCGCGCTTTTTTTGTGCGCGGTCACGCATATGCTTGAAATTGATCGCCTTCCATGATACCATATATCCTGTGGATGTTATGACATACAAAGGGGTGCAGCCTATGAAACGACGGTCGAGGGGCGGATGGTCGAGGGACGACACGCAGCTGTTTTTCCTGTCCCTGCCCACGGTGATCTGGTACGTGCTGTTTTGCTATCTGCCCATGTTCGGCCTGCTGATCGCCTTCAAGCGCTATCAGGTGGCGCCGGGCAAGGGCTTTCTGTACAGTCTGTTTGTGAACAGCGAGTGGAGCGGCCTTGAAAACTTCCGCTTCCTGTTCGCCAACAACCGGGAGACCACGATCAACATGTTCCGCAACACCATCGGCTATAATCTGGCGTTTATCGTGCTGGATATCGCCGTCCCGGTGGCGCTGGCCGTGATGATCAGCAACATTCGCTCCCGCAAGCTGGCCAAGGTGTCCCAGACCGCGATGTTCCTGCCTCACTTTCTGAGCTGGATCGTGGTGGGATACTTTGTGTACGCCTTTCTGTCCACGGATCACGGCCTCGTGAACCAGGTGCTCGCGAAGCTGGGCCTGGAGCCGGTGAAGTGGTACCAGCAGGACGCGGCGGGCTACTGGCCATGGATCCTGGTGTTTCTGCACCTGTGGAAGACGATGGGCTACAGCATGGTGGTCTACCTGGCGTCCATCAACGGCATCGATTCCGCCATGTACGAGGCGGCCATGATCGACGGGGCCGGCAAGTGGCAGCAGACGCGCCATATCACGCTGCCCAGCCTGAAGCCCGTGATCGTGATGATGTTCATACTGGCGACGGGCCGCATCTTCAACTCCGACTTCGGCCTGTTCTACCGCACCACCCGCAACGCCAGTTCACTGACGAACGTGTATCTGACGCTGGATGTGTACGTCTACAATTCCATCTTCAACAATCCCAAGCCGGTTTACGGCTATATCTCCGCCGCCGGGGCCCTGCAGTCGGTGCTTGGCTGTTTGATGATGCTGCTGGCAAACGGCATCGTGCGCCGGGTGGACCGGGATAACGCGCTGTTTTAAAGGGGGAAGATTAAATGGCAAAGAACAGTCGAAAGGATGCCTCCTTCCGCGCGGTTTCCAGCGGCATGGCGCGTTTCAATGCCCTGCGCCCCGGGGTGAACGCGGCCTACAGCGCGCTGTTTGTGGTGCTGGCGCTGCTGTGCGTGATCCCCGTGGTGTTCGTGACGGTGATCTCCTTTTCCTCCCAGGCGTCCATCGGCAGGGTGGGCTATACCTTCGCGCCGGCGGAATGGTCGACGGAGGCCTATCGCTATGTCTGGCACCTTCGGGACTATCATGGCTTTTCCACGGTGCTGCGGGCGATGCTGAATTCATTGAGCATCACCGTCGTGGGCACGCTGTTGGGCCTGGGGCTGATCTCCACCATGGGCTATGTGCTGTCGCGCCCCGGGTTCAGGCTCAGGAAGGCCTACGCGGTGTTCATATTTATTCCCATGATCTTCAACGGCGGGCTGCTGGCCACGTATGTGGTGAACGCCCAGCTGCTCCGGCTCAAGAACACCTACTGGGCGGTGATACTGCCGCTGGCCTGTTCGTCCTTCTATATCATGGTGATGGCGACGTTCTTCAGGATCACCGTGCCGGAGGCAATCATTGAGTCCGGCAGGATCGACGGCGCCAGCCAGTTCCGCGTGTTTTTGCGGCTGGTGCTGCCCATCTCGCTGCCGGCGCTGGCCACCGTGGCGCTGTTTCTGACGTTTGGCTACTGGAACGACTGGTACCAGGCGAGCCTGTATCTGGAGAGTCACCGGCACGACCTGTTCCCGCTGCAATACGTGCTGGTGAACATCGAAAAGAACATCCAGTTCCTGGCCAACAGCGACATGGTGATGACCGCCGAGAGCGGCGAGCTGCCCACGGAGACCATGCGCATGGCCATCGTGGTGATCACGGTGGTGCCCATCATGTTTTCCTATCCATTCTTCCAAAGGTACTTTGTCACGGGCCTCACGGTGGGCGCGGTCAAGGGTTGAGGAGGCGTTGCGACGATGAAAAAGCTGTGTCTGACGCTAGCGCTTCTGCTGGCGGTGGCCGCCCTGGGCGGCGCTTCCATGGCGGCGGAAAAGCCGGTGCACC
>CAMVBO010000180.1 GCA_947165745.1 uncultured Clostridia bacterium
AGCCGCTGCCGGTCATAAAGGCCGCGCCGGCGCCCCGGGCGCGCATGCGGTCGATCAACCCGCCGATTTCCGGCATCAGGGAGACGGCCGGAGCGGTCAGCGCGTTAGCACAGAGGCGGTCGACGGCCTGCAGGTCCTTCCGGCGCAGGGCGTCCGCCAGGGCAAGGTTGTCCAGGGTCACTTCCGGCCAGCCGCCGGCATCCCACAGCTTGAACACCTCGGCGGTGGACAGCCCGCCGCCAGGCGTCACCAGCACCAGCGGGATCCCGGGCGGATCTTCGATGGGCCGGACGGCCTCGCCGATGCCCGTGACCCGTGCCAAGCCGCCGACGAGGCAAAAGGGCACGTCTGCGCCAAGGGATAGGCCGATCTCAAGCAGTGCCTCCCGGGTGAGGCTCAATCCCCAAAGGTTGTTCAGCGCGATCAGGGCCGCGGCGCAGTCGGCGCTGCCGCCGCCCAGGCCCGCCCGTGCGGGGACGCGCTTTTGAAGCGCCATGGCCGCGCCATGGCTTGTGCCGGCGCGACAGTTCAGCGCCATCGCCGCCCGCAGGACCAGGTTCTCCTCTCCCGCCGGTTGGCCGTCCACGGTCAGGCTGAGCGCCTCGGCGGGTCGAACGGTCAGATCGTCCGCCAGGTCGATGGTCTGCATCAGCATGTCCAGCAGGTGATAGCCGTCAGCCCGGCGGCCCGTGATGTTCAGCGACCAGTTGATCTTTGCATGGGCTTGGATGGCAGGCATGGATGGTCCCTCTTTCTTTAACCACTCCGGCGCTTCGCGCCGCCTCTTTTTGAAAAGGGAGGCCGGGGCGGACGCAGCACCACCCCGGCGCTTCGCGCCGCCTCTCCTTGAAAGGGGCGGCAGGAGCGGACGCGCCGCCACTCCCGGCTTAAAACCGCGGCAGCCGCTGTTCCTACTCCCTACTCCCTAATCACCCGTTGATCAGCTGGAACTTGTCGCCGATGATCTCGATGATCTCATAATAGCTGGCCACCATGCGATTGTAGTTCTCGTCGTCCATACCGGCGGGGCGGTTGTCCTTGTACCTGCCGGAGGGCAGCACGCGCACCGCGCCGTCCTGCTTCCAGGTGTAGGTCGGTATGTAGCCCACGTTGTCGCAGGTGAAGGTGCCGTCGGTGTGCTCGTTCACGGTGAAGTCGAGGATCACGCCGTTGTCGGTGTACTGCACCACGTGGTCGCTGATGAAATTGCCCATGGAGAACATGGTGAACACCTGCTTGCTGGAGCCATCACCGGTGCTGACGGTCTGATAGCCCATGGGCTGCACCATGTGGGAATGGCTGCCGATGATGATGTCCACCCCGGCCTGGGCCAGCTGTTTGGCGTATTTCTTCTGGGTGTCGTCCGGGGTGCGCACGTACTCCTTGCCCCAGTGAGGGAAGGCGATGATGACCTCAGCCCCGGCGGCGCGCAGCTTCTTGACGTCCCCGGCAAAGTCCGCCTTTCTGATATAAGGCACCAGATCCACGGCTTCCTTGTCCACGCCGCGGTTCTCCATGCTGTTGGTGGTGTGGGTATAGGCCATGAAGCCGAACTTGATGCCGCCCACCTCGTAGATCACCGGCGCGTCCTTCTCCGCCTGGGTGCGATAGGCGCCCACGTGGGCGAAGCCGTACTTCTCCACGCTGTCCACGGTGTTGGCGACGCCGCCGCTCCAACGGTCCAGCATGTGGTTGTTGGCCAGGGTTAAAAAGTCGATGCCATAGTCCTTCAGGGGCGCCAGCGCCACCTCCGGCGCGTTGAACATGGGATAGCCGGAATAGTTGCTGGTCTTGTACTTGCCGATGGTGCCCTCCATGTTGCCCATGGTGTAGTCGGCGTTGACCAGCTGGTCGGCGATCAGCTCAAACTGGTTGTGGAAGTCATAGTTGCTGTTCTTGGCGAACACCAGCTGGCTCTGGCAGAACATGATGTCCCCCACCACCCGCATGCGCACCGAGCGCAGCGAACCGGCGGGCCGGGGCGTGCTGCTGACAGACTCCACCGCTTGGGGAATCTCCGGCACGGGGGTGGGCTGCGCGGGCGCCTCCGCCTCGGCCTCGCCGCTGTCGTCCGGCAGGTCGGACTCGCCCTCGATCTGGGCGGCCAGGTCCACGCCCCCGTTCTGCGCCTGCGCGACGGGGATCTCGTTCGCTGGGCTCGCGTCCGCCTGAACCCCGGGTCCGGCGGAACCGGTGTTGGCGGAGGTGGTCACGGCGTCCGGGGTCTTGGGCCGAAGGATCAACACCACCGCCACGATGATCACCACGGCGATGGCCGCCATGATGGCGATGGCGATGCGGTTCTGCCGCCGCTGGGCCTCATACTGTTGACGGGTCATGCGCCGGGGCGCGGAATATCTCGGTCTGTTTTGCATTGGTGATGCCTCCGTAATGGGAATGGTTTTATGTCATTCGATCGCGTCGTCCGGCTCTTCGATGTCCAGGCTGTCGTCCATGGCCCGCGCCGGCGTGGGCGCCGGTTCCGCCGGGCGGGCGTCAAAATACGCGCCGCACACCGGGCAGCGGGCCTCGCCGCCTTCCCGCAGCGCGCCGCAGCCGGGGCAATACTCCCCCGCCGCTACGGGCTCGGGCTTGGGGGCTTCGTCCGGCAGGCGCTTGCCGCAGGCGGAACAGAATCGCGCCTGAATGGGGTGCACCGCGCCGCAGCCGGCACAGCGCTTGAACTGGCGCGCGGCGTCCCGCCGCTCCGTCAGCTCGTCCAGGCGCAGCCTGGCCGCCTGGACCTGCACCGCCAGCGATTCCACAGCCCTGGCGTCGCCCGCGCCGCAGCGCTGGGCATAGCAGGCCTGGCCGTATCGGGCGTAGAGCTTCTCCAGCGCGGCTTCCGCCGCCTTCATCTCCCCGTTCAGCCGCGCCACCTCCGCGCCCTCCTTCGGCGTTCCGGACACCGAGCGCGCCACGTTTGAAAACTGCTTGCTGAATTCCTTTAAAAAATCCATGGTCTGCCTCGAAAAAAAGAATCTGGTTTCCTATATTAAATATCATAAACCCATTTGGCGAATAAATCAAGGGGAAGCGTATGGATTTATCGCCATTTGGAGAGATTACAGGGTGTTTCTATATGCCGGGAGATGCGGTTTCGGGTGAATTTGCCTGTATTTCTGGGTCGCTTTCCTCGACTTGCAGTGGATGGCGAAAACGCGCTTCATGTATTTGGAAACACGCCCCGATATAAAAGGAGGTCCTCCATGTTCACCCTGTTTCTTCGCGGCGCGCTGCTGTATATCGTGATGATCATCACGATGCGGGCGCTGGGCAAGCGCCAGCTGGGCGAATTCGAGCCCTACGAGCTGGCCATGACGATCCTGCTGGCGGATCTGATCTCATCGCCGATGGAGAGCGTCTCCACGCCGCTGCTGCACGGGCTGCTGCCCGTGGCGGCGATGTTCGTGGTGCATGGGGCCATCACGCTGGCGTCGCTGCGCTGGGACAGATTCCGGGCGCTGGTGTCCGGCAAGCCCGCGCTAGTGATCAACCGGGGCGAGATCGACCAGAAGCAGCTGGACCGGCTGTGTCTGAGCCTTTCCGACCTGCTGGAGGGCCTGCGCGGCGCGGGGTTCCTGGACCCGGCGGAGGTGGGCACGGCCATCGTGGAGGCCAACGGCACCATCACGGCCTTCCCTGCCGCCGGGGAACGCCCGCCAAAGACGTCCGAAATGGCGCTGAAAACCGGCTATGAGGGCCTGCCCATGGCGCTGATCACCGACGGACGGGTGCAGCCCCACAACTTGCGGGCCACCGGCCTGGACCGCGACTGGCTCACGGGGCTGCTGGCGGCGCGCGGGCTGAGCCCTCAGGGCGTGTTTCTGGCCTCGCTGGACACCCAGGGGCGCATGACGCTCCACCTGAAGGACGGCGGCATGATGCGCTTTCAGGCCATCGAGCCAAAGGAGGTGGCCTGGTAGATGAAGCGCGCGCTGATACTTACGCTGGCCGTGCTGATCGTGGCGCTGGCTGTCTGCTGGGCCTCCCAGGCAGCGCTGAACGGCGCTGTGGAAGAGGCGGAGCGGCTGCAAAGCCTGGCCGTGCTGGCCGCCCAGGAGCGGCGAACGGCCGACGCGAAGACGCTGGTGGTGCGCCTGGCGGAATTCTGGGCCGGGAAGGCAAATCTGATGGAGATGCTGGCCAGCCACGACGCCCTGCACGATGTGGACGCGGCGATCGCCGAGGCGCAAATCTGCCTGGAATGCGAGGACCACGACGACTTTCTGCGCACCATGTCCACCGTGCGGGCGGGGCTGGAGCATTTGAAGGACGAGGAGGCACTGAGGCTGGCGAACCTGTATTGACATCGTGAAATGTTGAAGGTAAAATGACAGGGAAAGGCCCGGGGAACGGGAAACGCCGCCGCCGCGCGGCAGCCACGATCCCCGTTTCCTGTTCCCTATTCTCTGTTCCCACAAAGGAGTTTTCCCATGTCCCGCACAAACCGCGCCATGACCGAGGGCAGCATCCCGCGCCATCTGCTGCGCTATTCCATCCCGGCGATCCTGGGCGACCTGTTCCAGGTGACCTACAACACCGTGGATTCGGTGATCGTGGGCAAATATGCCGGGGCGGGGGCACTGGCGGCGGTGGGCGTGGCCAGCCCGCTGATGAGCATCGCCATGTTCTTCATCATCGGCATGGGCATCGGCGCGTCGGTGCTGATGAGCGAATTCTACGGCGCGGGCGACGGGCGTTCGCTGCGGCGGGAATTCGCCACCACCCTGGCCATGGGCGCGGCGTTCAGCGCCGTGATCGCCCTGGGGCTGTACATACTGGCCGAGCCGCTGCT
>CAMVBO010000181.1 GCA_947165745.1 uncultured Clostridia bacterium
GCTCTGGTTTTCAGGGGCTTGGGGGCGGAGCCTACCAACAAGCTTTTTGCAATTCTGCAAGAATGGCATTGCTTGCTAGTATTATCCCGAATCCTGGATAACCATTTACGTCCCGGGACTTTGCCCCATCAAAGCATCAAAGCACCTCTGAAACAGGTTGATTATATTGCAAAAATTCTGTTTTCCTATATAATATGAGTGGGTCAACTGATAAGCAATCGCAGGTACAGCGGCAAGGCAACACACAGCACATGCAGACCACCTCAGATGAAAATAATTTGCTGAAGGATACGGTGCGGCGTAGCACCTACAGAGTATAAGATGAAAAGAAGTATGCGCAGTAAAAACCTATTCAGGCTCTTGTTCCTGTCGTTCCTGCTTCTATGGCCGATGACGAACCATGCGATGGCTGAGGCAGGAAAAACAGAGCCTGCGATCACGTCCTGGGCAGGCCTTCAGGCCGCCATCAACGATGCGGAAATCGGCGACACCATCCGATTGACGGGCGATCTGACGGCAGGTATTTCGGATACAAGCCTTGTGATCCCCGAAGGGAAAAGCCTGATCCTCGATCTGGCCGGGTCTTCGCTGGATCGAGGACTGAAGGCGCTGGATACGGAGCAAGGCTCCGTGATCCGCGTTTCCTCCGGGGCGATGCTGACCATTCGGGACAGCGGAGAGAATAGGGGCGTCATCACGGGAGGCTATGCGCTGAACGGCGGCGGCATCTACAACGGCGGCACCCTGATCCTTGAGGGCGGCAGCGTGACGGGAAATACCTGCGAAGGCCTGGGCGGCGGCGTCTACAACGCATATACATTGATCATCCAGGGCGGAACGGTCACCGGCAATACGGCCCTGGAGAATGCCGGCGGCGTGTTCAGTTATCGGTCGGCAAGGCTGACCTCCGGCAGCGGAGCCATTTTTGGAAACAGCGCCCCCGAGGGCATGAATATGGACATCGACAGCGACGGCACCATGAGCATCATAGGCGGACAGACCGGAGAACCGGCGGCCCTCAATGAATATCTGGAGATGCTGTCGATGCTTCCTCCCTTGGCGCTGCTGCTGGCGCTACTATTTGCCGTGGGGATCGACGCTTACCTGAGCCGGGAGCAGAAAAAGCTCATGGTCGTCATCGTGGTGGTGGCCTTCGGACTGCTCATCCAGGATTATTTTGGCTACAGAATGTCCTTTTTTGAGAAGCGTCCGGAGTTGCGCACCTTCAACGCGATCGCGGGCTATGCTCTGCGGCCCATCATTTTGGCGCTGTTCCTGCGCCTCGTACAGCCCGGCAGGCGGTTCAGAGCAGTGTGGGCATTGGTCGGCGTCAATGCCGCCGTATACCTGACGGCTTTGTTTTGTCCGCTGGCCTTCTACTTCAAGATCAACAACCGCTTCGTGACGGGCCCGCTGCATCAGACCTGCACCGTGGTCAGCGCGCTGTTACTGGGCTGTTTACTGTGGCAGACGCTTCGGGTGTTTCGCCTGAAGGAAAAGCGGGAGAACTGGATCCCCGTCTTTATAACGGCCCTGATTGTCGGCTCCGTCTGGCTGGATTTTGAGGTGAGCTTTAACGATCGCCCGCTTTCCTTTCTGAACATCGCCATCGTGATCTGCTGCGTGTTCTATTACGTCTGGCTGCACCTCCAGTTTGTCCGGGAACACGAGCAGGCCCTGCAGGCGGAGCAGCGCATCAGAATCATGATTTCCCAGATTCAGCCCCATTTCCTGTACAATACGCTGTCCACCATCCAGGCGCTCTGCGATACCGATCCAGCCACGGCGAAGCGGACCGTGGAACAATTTGGGCTCTACCTGAGGCAGAATATCGCTTCCCTGAGCCAGGAGTCGCTTATCACGCTGGAGCAGGAGCTGGCGCATACCCGGATCTATGTGGATATCGAGAGGCTGCGCTTTGAGAACATCGAGGTTCATTACGACATCCAGGCCGAGGATTTTGCCGTTCCGGCGCTGACCCTGCAGCCCCTGGTGGAGAATGCCATCCGGCACGGCGTGCGCAACCGGGAGCAGGGCGTGGTCAGCATCGCCTCCCGAAGGCGCGACGGCTTATACGAGATCGTGGTGCGGGACAACGGCCAGGGCTTTGATGCGGACCGCATCGACCGGATGAACCAATCGCACATCGGCATTCGGAACGTGCGGGAGCGGATCGAAAGGATGTGCGGCGGCACGGTCACCGTCGAAAGCGTGATCGGCGAGGGGACGACTGCTACGATACAGATTCCCGTGAAGGAACGACAGGCAGACAAGGAGACGCGATAATGATAGCGATTTGTGTGGACGACGAGCGCAGGATCATGGAGCACACGGTCAGGATGTGCCTGAATCTGCCCCGGATCACCGAGGCGAAGGGCTTTACCCGATCCCGGGACGCGCTTGAATGGCTGGAAACGCATTCCGCCGACCTCGCGCTGCTGGACATCGAGATGCCTGAGATGAACGGCATCGAGCTGACTGCCAGGATCAAACAGCTGCGCCCCGACATCGTCGTCATTTTCCTGACCGGTTATGCGCAATACGCCCTGGACGCATTCTCGGTCCATGCCAACGGCTACCTGATGAAGCCGGTCATGGAGGAGAAGCTTTCTCAGGAGATCGCCTACGCGCTGGCGAACAGGCCCCCCAGGCGGGACGCGCATATACTGATCCAAACCTTTTCGGGCTTCGACGTGTTTGTGGATGGGGAGATCGTCGCGTTCAGCCAGGCAAAGTGCAAGGAATTGCTCGCCTTCCTGGTGGACAAACAGGGCAACAGCGTGACCCGCTCCGAGGCCTTTGCCGCCCTGTGGGAGGATCGCGCCTATGATCGGGCCATGCAGAAGCTGCTGGACAACATCATACGGAGTATGCGGCAAACGCTGGAAGCGTATCATATCGCAGAGATATTTGAAATGCAGCGTGGAACCATGCGGATCCGCCCGGAGGCCTTTACCTGTGATGCCTATCGGTTCTTTCTGGGGGATAGCGACGCCGTGTCTGCGTATCGGGGCGAGTACATGAACGCTTATTCTTGGGCAAGCATCACGGAGAGCTATATGGATTTCAAATCCAGAAGATAGCAAGAGCGCAAAACCGGAACACAAAAAGCATCCTTTCATTAATTATAGTGAAAGGGTGTTTTTTGATGGAAATTTAGGGGATCCTTAGGGGACATTTAGGGGACATCGGTCGATATAATAAAAAAGCTGGGTGTATATAGTGGTCTGCGGAAGCAGCCACACGGGGGATAAACGCCCCGAACAAACCCGGGACAGGAGAGGACGATATGAAGGATAATGTGAAATTGTACAGAACCATCATGGCGCTGACCCTGGCGCTGTGTATGATGATCGTCTCAATGGTCGGCTATGCTCCGGACGCGTTCCTAACGTTTGCCGAAGCGGCCGAAGCTGAAGATTCCGAGGCAAAGCTTGAAGCGCGGGAAGCGACGCCTGCGCTTGCAACGGAGGAACGCAGCGGCATCTTTGAGGACGCGGAAATCAGCCGCATGATTGATGAGAACTATGAAACCGCAGAGCAGGCTGAGGAGAATTCAGATGAGCGCCCGGACGCGGCGACAGTGCCGGAAGGCGTGGTACCCGTGACCTGGGAGGTCACCCCGGAGCATCCGATGATCGACACTGACGAGGCCCGGGCGCTGTATCAGCAAATCGCGGCGGGGGACTATCCCACCATGGAGGAGCTGTTGGCGAACCCCGTGGTTCAGCAGCTGGACGCGTTGTCAGCCTACTATAAATCCATCTATGGCAATACCGCTGACATCGATACCCCGGAGCGCGAGGCGCTGCGCGAGGAGCTCAAGGACTGGTTCCTGACCCTGGGCTCCGCCCGCACCGATAGCGTGGATGAGAACGGCAAGCACCACTACGTGTACGATGGCCCCTTGAACCGGGATTACCAGATGATCCTGGCGCTGGGCCTGCCGGCTTCCGGCAAATCCACCTTTATCGCCGACCCGGACAGCGAGGCCATGGGCGCGTTCATACTGGATGTGGACGTGATCAAGGCGCAGATTCCGGAGTATGTGGAGAGTCACGGCGCGGCCTCAGATTCCATCCACTTCGAGGGCATGGGCATCTTCGACCGGGCGATCAGCGAATTCCTGACCGGCGATATGCAGGGCGTGAACATCGTGCTGCCCATCGTGGGCGGCGACTTCGACGAGATGATGCAGCAGTACGTTCTGCCCTTTGAGGCGGCGGGCTACAATGTGAAGGTGAAGTTCCGTCCGGCCAAGGAAAACGAAGCGGCGGCCCGCGTGGTGATGCGCGAGCTGGGCGGCGGCCAGCTAATCACCAGCGCGGTGGCCTTCAACTTTGGCGAGGGTCCGGAGAACGTGTACAACCGAATGAAGGATATGATCAACGCCAAAGGCGAGCCCTATGGCTTTGTGGAAGACGAGGAAGAAGTGCTGGAGCCCGCGGCATGAACCATGAGGGCGGCATTGTGCCGCCCGCCTAAAGAATAAACGACCCAACCAACCTGGGACAGGAGAGGATAACATGAAGAATAATGTGAAATTGACAAAACGCATCATGGCGATGACCCTGACGTTGTGCATGATGTTCAGTTCAATGGCCGGCTATGTCCCAGGCTGGTTCGCCGCCTTCGCGGAAGAAGAGGCAGCGGAGGCGACGGAAACTCCGGTTGAGGCGACAGCCGAGAAGCAGGAAGAAGCCCCTGCGAAGGAAGAGACTCCGAAGCAGGAGGACAAGCCTGCCGTCGAGGAACCCGCTGTAGAGGAAGAGCCGCAGCAGGAGGAAGCCCCTG